>JALYLO010000024.1 GCA_030774175.1 Actinomycetota bacterium | reverse complement strand
AGTCGTAGCCCCAGACCTCCGACAGGAGGCGCTCGCGGCTCACCACTTCGCCCGGGTGGGCGACCAGGTGATAGAGCAGCCGGAATTCGCGATCGGAGAGATCGACGAACCGCCCGTCGACGCACGCCCGGCGCCGGGTCAGATCGAGCTCGAGGCCGCCGACGCGCAGCGTCGACGCGTCGTCGACCGCCCCGTGCCGGACATGCACGCGCACGCGCGCAACTGGTCGCTGCTCGCATCCGCGCCGCGCGTGCCGCGTTCGTGCGCGCGTTCGGCCAGCCGCGGAGGTCGCTCACCCGCCTCGAGGGTCACGCGACGATCGACGGCGTCGGCTTCTTCGACTTCGTGCATGCACAGCGCGGCGTCGCGCCGAACGGGATCGAGTGCATCCCGCGCTCCGCTTCGCCCGCCCTTAGACCCTGCCTCTAGTCGCGAATGCCGCTCACGTAGTTCGCGTGCAGTACCTGCAGCGCTTCGCCGACATCGGGCGAGGTGAGCGCGCCTTTGTGCAGGAAACCGACGGCGCCCGCCTCGTCGGCGCGTGCGATGTCGTCGTAGGAGTCGGACCCGGTGTAGATCACGACGTGCTGTCCTACGTCTCGCTCGTGGATCGCCCGGGTTGCCTCGATGCCGTCGCGGCCGGGCATGCCGATGTCCATCAGCACAATGTCGGGCGTGTGCTCCTCGCAGAGGCGGACGGCCTCGTTGCCGTCCGCCGCGCGGCCGACGACGACGAAGCGGCCGTCACTCTCGAGGATCTCCCCGACGAGCCCGGCGAACTTCTCGTCGTCCTCGCAGATCACGATGCGGAGCGGAGTGCCGGTCACGAAGGGGCGAAGCCTGCCAGACGCGGCACTACGATGCGCCGATGATCGTCGACGGACACAACGATCTGCTGCTGCACCGCTGGCGCGGTGAGCCGACGCTGCACCTCGACCTCGACATCGCACTCGAGGCGGGGTTCTCGGGCGGCTTCTTCGCGATGTACGTTCCGTCGCCGAAGCCCCCGGACCCGACCGAGATCCCGTACGCGCTCCCGCTGCCCGACCCGATTCCGTTCGACGAGGCGTCGCGGATCGCGAACGAGCTCTTCGACGAGCTGTGCGCGCTGCC
This sequence comes from Actinomycetota bacterium, assembly GCA_030774175.1. The sequence goes on along the minus strand of JALYLO010000024.1, from coordinate 1,785 downwards.
GGTCGTGCGCGCGGCCTCCGCCGATGATTTTCGCGAGGGGCAGATCACCGCGATCGTGCACATGGAGGGCGCAGAGCCGATCGCCGCCGACCTCTCGAACCTGGAGGACTGGTACGCGCGCGGACTGCGCTCGATCGGGCTCGTGTGGTCGCGCGCGAACGACTTCGCCGAGGGCGTCCCGTTTCGCTTTCCCTCGACGCCCGACACGGGCCCTGGGCTGACGGACGCCGGACGCGAGCTCGTGCGCGCCTGCAACCGGCTCGGCATCCTCGTCGACCTGTCGCACCTGAACGAGGCGGGATTCTGGGACGTCGCCGGCCTCTCGGACGCTCCGCTCGTCGCGACGCACTCGAACGCCCACGCGCTCTGCGCGGCGTCGCGGAACCTCACCGATGCGCAGCTCGACGCGATTCGCGACTCGAACGGCGTGGCGGGCGTCAACTTCGCCGTCACGTTCCTGCGCGAGGACGGCTCGCTCGTTCTCGACACGCCGATCTCGGAGATCGTCCGCCACATCGACTACTTCGCCCGGCGGATGGGGATCGACCACGTCGCATTCGGCTCGGACTTCGACGGCGCCGAGGTCCCGGCCGAGCTCGGCGGCGCGGCCGGGCTGCCGAAGCTGGTCGAGGCCCTGCGCGCCGCGGGCTACGACGACGAATCCGTTGCGAAGATCACGCACGGCAACTGGCTGCGCGTGTTGCGCGATACGTGGCGCTAGAACAGGTGTCTGAATGCAATGAAAGTCGGCCTCCCCGGGCGGCAAACTACTGCCTGTCCGTGAAAGACGATCCGAGGAGGCCGTGATGGAGTTGTACGTGGGAGGAGATCTGAGTCGCAAGCGAATCGACTGGCAGGCGGTGTGGCCGGATGGCAGTGAGTGTTCGGCCGGCGCGGCGCCGCCGGACGGTGATGGCTTGCGTGCGCTGGCGGGGAAGTGGCTTGGCTTGAGCGAGGAGGTGGTGGTGGTGATCGAGTCGATGACGGGTGCTCGGTTCGTGCACGACGAGCTCGAGCGGGCCGGGGTCGAGGTCCGGATCGCTGATGCGCGCAAGGCGAAGGTCGCGGGCGAGCTGCTCGGCCAGATCGGCGCGAAGACCGACCGGCTCGACGCGCGCCTGCTGGCCGAACTGGGACGGCGCGAGCTTGTCCCCGAGATCTGGCTGGCGACGCCGGAGGTCTGCGGCGCGCGTGAGCGCTCCCGCTTCCGGCTGCATCTCGTGCGCCACCGCACGATGCTGAAGAACCGGATCCACCAGACGCTGATCAGCCACGGCGTCCCCTGCGCAGAGAGCGACCTGTTCGGCCGCGGCGGACGCGCGCGGCTGGCGCAGCTGTGGCTGCCCGAGCCCTGGCAGTCGAACGTCGTGGCGTCGCTGGCGCTGATCGATCACCTCGACGCCCAGATCTGGGAGCAGGAGCGGCTCTTGCGCCACGCGGGCGCCGATCACCCCTACGTGCCGCTTTTGACCAGCGCCCCCGGGATCGGCTGGATCCTCGGCTACGCGATCGCCTGCGAGCTCGGCGACATCACACGCTTCGCCAGCGCCAAGAAGCTCGTCGGCTACAGCGGCCTGTGCCCCCGCGTCGACCAATCCGGCGACTCCGACCGGCGCGGGCCGCTACGAAAGAACGGCCCCAAGTGGCTCCGCTGGGCCTTGATCGAGGCCGCCGTGCACGCCAACCGCCACCCCGCCTACCACGACCTCTACCACTCAACCAAGAAGCGGCTGGGCAAGCAGCGCGGCCCCAGGGTCGCCCAGGTCGTCGTTGCCCGCAAACTCG
>JALYLO010000023.1 GCA_030774175.1 Actinomycetota bacterium | reverse complement strand
CGAGCTCGTCGCCGGCGCCGATCGCATCGAAGTCGGAATCGGAGATGAAGTCGGCGCTCTTCCCCGACCAGTAGAACCAGTGCAGGAAGGGCAGGTCGTAGCGGTAGAAGCGGGGCGGGACACCGCGTGCGATGTAGGAGCGGCCGAGATCGACGGTGCGGTTCGGCGGCCCCGCGTACCACGTGTCGCCGTACCCGTCGCCGTTCACGTCCTGGAAGTTGTAGGCCTGCCACGTGTTCGTGGGTAGCACGACGAGCGTGCGGCTCGTGAGACCGAGCGTGACCGGCCGGATCACGAACGGCGCATAGCCGACTCGACCGTCGGCGCCACCGAACTGCACGTAGTAGAGGCCGCTCGGGAGGTTCGGCACGTGAAAGCCGATCGTGTGCGGCTTGCTCTGCCACGACTCCCAGTCGATCGTCACGGGCTGCTGGTCGACCTCGATGCCTGCCAGTTGGTTGTCGGCGTAGGTGATCACCTGCTCGGGCCCCGCGTGGAAGACGCGCAGGCTGACGGCCGGCTCGTCCGTGGCGACTCGGATGTGCGCGATCTCGCCCGGCAGGTAGCTCGGCTTCGTGAAGGCTGCGTCGATTCCCTGGAGGCGCACGACCGGTCCGTTTGGCGCGCGGCCGACGAACGAGTTCGGAGCGCCGTAGACGACCCTGTTCCCGGCGAGGTCCACCGACGTGAGCCGGATCAGGTACGTCCGCGGATTGACGTTCGGCGCCGGCACCCACGTCATCGTCTGCGGCCCGGCGCCCAGTCGCGCCGTCAGCGTGTACACGACGTGGGGGACCTTCACGGTGCGTGTGACCTCCATCGTCACCATGGCCTCTTCGGCAAGCTCGAACGAGACGTTCGCGCGATCACGAAAGCCGTCGCCGTTGGGGCTGACCGTCGTCAGCAGAGCGCCGTCTCCCGCGAACTGGGTCGACCCATTGTCGACGTGCAGGTGCAGGAGCTGAGGAGGACGCGCGTCGATCCGGAGCGGCGCGGTGGCGAGGATCGCCGATCGATAGACGAGGCGCACGATGTAGTTGCCGCTCGGGACGCGCTGCCCGCCAAGCCGTCCGTTCCACCCGATCGCGAGCGCCGTCCTGTGCGCCGGTGGCACGATCCAGCCGAGCGCGCGCCCGCGCGGGGTGACGAGTCGCACGCCGACCTGGCGCGGCAAGCTCAGCGTCGCCGAGACGCGCAACGTCGCGTGGAGCGGGGAGTAATCCCGAGGCGCGACCGTGAGGGTCGCCGCCTGCGCCTGGGCGGTGACGGCGAACGCCGCCACGACGACGAAACCCAGACGGAGCACGCCGCCAGAGTAGCCGCCTCTCAGGACGGGAGGCTTTGCTCGGGGCGGTTGTCGGCGTCGGCCTGCGGATACCCTGTCCCTGTCGTGCCGCCGCTCAAAACATCCGCGTCGTACGTCCCGACCGGTGACCAGCCGGGTGCGGTCGCTGCCCTCTCCGATGGGCTGCGCGCGGGCGAGCGATACCAGACGCTGCTTGGGGCGACCGGCACAGGCAAAACCGCGACGATGGCGTGGATCATCGAGCAGGTTCAGCGCCCGGCGCTCGTGATCGCCCACAACAAAACCCTCGCCGCCCAGCTCTGCAACGAGTTTCGCGAGTTCTTCCCCGGCAACGCGGTCGAGTACTTCGTCTCGTACTACGACTACTACCAGCCTGAGGCGTACGTCCCGCAGGCCGACCTCTACATCGAGAAGGACAGCTCGCGGAACGACGACATCGACCGGCTGCGCCACGCGGCCACGTCGAGCCTGCTTTCCCGCCGCGACACGATCATCGTCGCATCGGTTTCCTGCATCTACGGCCTCGGCTCGCCCGAGGAGTACGAGAAGCGCATCGTTTTCCTGACCGTCGACGAGGAGTCCGATCGCGATCTCGTGCTGCGCAAGCTCGTCGACATCCAGTACTCGCGCAACGACACGCTGCTCGGCCGCGGCCGGTTCCGCGTGAAGGGCGACGTGATCGAGATCCAGCCGGCCCACTCGGAGACGGCCTACCGCGTCTCGTTCTTCGGCGACACCGTCGAGCAGATCACCCACTTCGACCCGCTGACGGGAGAAGTCCTGTCGAAGCTCGAGCACATCACCGTCTTCCCGGCCACGCAGTACGTGACGTCGAAGCCGACGATCGAACGCGCCGTGGTCGAGATCCGACACGAGCTCCAGGAGCAGGTGAAGCTCTTCGAGTCGAAAGGGATGATGCTCGAGGCGCACCGGATCCGTCAGCGCACCGAGTACGACCTGGAGATGATGCAGGAGCTCGGCTTCTGCAACGGGATCGAGAACTACTCGCGCATCCTGGACGGCCGCCCGGCCGGGTCGGCGCCACACACGCTGCTCGACTACTTTCCGTCCGACTACATCATCTTCGTCGACGAGTCGCATCAGACGGTCCCCCAGATCGGCGGCATGTACGAGGGCGACCGCTCGCGCAAGCAGACGCTCGTCGACTTCGGGTTCCGGCTGCCGAGTGCGCTCGACAACCGACCGCTGCGCTTCGACGAGTTCCTCGAGAAGGTGCCGCAGATGGTCTTTGTCTCGGCGACGCCCGGCCCGTGGGAGCTGCGCCACTCGACGCAGGTCAGCGAGCAGCTGATCCGCCCGACGTACCTCGTCGATCCCGAGATCGACCTGCGCCCGACGAAGAACCAGATCGACGACCTGCTGAACGAGATCCGCCGCCGCGAGGAGCAGGGCGAGCGCACGCTGGTCACGACGCTGACGAAGAAGATGGCGGAGGACCTGACGGACTACCTGCTCGAGGCCGGCGTCAAGACGCGCTACCTGCACTCGGAGATCGACACGCTGGAGCGGATCCAGATCATCCGCGAGCTGAGGCTCGGCGAGTATGACGTGCTCGTCGGCGTCAACCTGCTGCGTGAGGGGCTCGACCTGCCGGAGGTCTCGCTGGTCGCGATCCTCGATGCCGACAAAGAGGGCTTCCTCCGCGGCAAGACCGCGCTGATCCAGACAATCGGTCGCGCTGCCCGCCACGTGAACGGCCGCGTGCTGATGTACGCCGACAAGCTGACAGAGGCGATCAAGGGCGCGCTCGAGGAGACCGAACGCCGTCGGAACGTTCAGCTTGCCTACAACGACGAGCACGGGACGTCGCCCCTATCGATCACGAAGGGCGTCTCCGACATCGCCGAGTTCCTCGCGCTCGAGCAGCCGCACGTTCCCTCGCGCCGCCGCCGCGGCGGCGCCAAGGTGGAAGGCATGTCCCGAGAGGAGCTGGAGAAGCTCATGATCACGCTCGAGGAGGAGATGTTCCAGGCGGCCGAGGAGCTGCGCTTCGAGTACGCGGCGAAGCTACGTGACGAGATCAAAGCGCTGCGGCGCGACCTTACCGCGGTTGCTTCCGGAGCTACCGTTTGAGCCTCGGCCTCGTTCTCGCGATCCTCTTCTCCGGGTTCTTCACCGGCGCGCTCGCGCGGCTCGCGATCCCGGGCCCGGACCCGATGCCGGTTTGGCTGACGATCGCGATCGGCCTCGTGGGCTCGATCGCCGGCGCGGTCGTCGGCAAGGAGCTCTCACACGGCAACGGCTACGCGGTGTCGTTCACGTCGTTCGGCGTCGCGATGGCGCTCGTCGCGGCATACCGCCGTTACGTGCAGAAGCGCCCGATCTTCGGCCCGGGAGCCCGAGCGTTCCCGGAACGCGGTCTCGGAGTCGAGCAGCAGCGGCAGCGACTCCAGAAGCTCGGCGTCGATCCGGACGCGCTGGCGCCCGATCCGAAGCAGCTCGAGCGCGCGCGGCTCGAGGCCATGCTGCAGGAGCTGCATCGCGCCGGCGTGCTCGACGACGACGAGCTGGCCGCAAAGCGCGCCGTGCTCGAGCAGCGCTAAGTTTCGGCGTCCGCTGCGGCGGACAAAGTGCTGCCCATGATCGGACGCATTATCGGGCTCATCCTCGTCGGCCTGGTCGTCGGCGGGCTCGGGCGGCTCGTGCATCCCGGTCGCGACCCGATGCCGATCTGGCTGACGATCGTGATCGGAATCGCCGCGGCACTGGTTGCCGGCCTCCTGATCGGCGGCATCCTCGGCTTCATCCTGGCCGTGGTGATCGCGGCGGTCCTCGTCGCTGTCGTCGGCGGGATGTATCGCGGTCGCGGGGCGACCATTTAGATCGAGACGCTCTCGACGGCGAGGGGCTTGCGCCCGCGCGGGAATGTCCTCACGGCGGTGAGCCCCCAGTCGTCCTCCCGCCAGATGAACGTCTCGACGCGTAGCGTTCGCTCGTCCGCGGTATAGACGACGCAGCCGCGGGCTTCGCCGCGGCGCTTCGGACGCGGCTGCCCGAGCCCCGGCGCGATCGAGATCACGACGCCGCGCACGTCGTTTGTGATCACCTCGAACTCGTGCCGCTCGGACACCGCTCCCTGATGGATATGACCGCCGACGATCAGCTCCGCGCCGCTGTCCACGAGCCGCGAGAGCACGTGCGTCCGCTGCGCGACGGGCTTCTTCCGCGTGCGCCACGGCGCGCCGATCATCTGGTGATGCAGCGCGACGGCGCGCAGCGCGCCCGGCGAGGCTTGCCGGAGCCTCGTCGTCGCGCGCTCGAGTTGAGCGTCGCTCACACCTCCCGACTGATGCCGCCACGGCCGCACCGAGTTGAGACCCACGACGTGCGCGCCCGCCCCGGCATATGTCGGCTCGGTCGTCTGCCACTCGCGCTCGAACTCCCTCCACGTGCCCGTGAAGCGCCCCGGGAACGTGTAGGGGATGTCGTGGTTGCCCGGCACGGCGAGCACCGGCAGCTCGAACCCGCGCAGGAAGTGCGCAGCGAGCTCGTGCTGGGAGCGCCGCCCGCGGTGGGTGAGGTCCCCGCTCGCGATCACCAGCTCCGGTGCCACGCGCTCGACCAGCCCTGCCAGTGCGCGCTCGAGAATCGGGTCATCCCGCGCGCCGAAATGCAGGTCGGAGACGTGCAGGATGCGAGTATTCACCTCCGAACCAGGCTATACAGTGACCGAGATGGCCGACGAGCAGTCGACAGAGATCTTCGACGACCTGTACCTCGGGCTCCGCGCGGGCGGCGCACTGCGCAAGCAGCGCCGCGGCGAGCCGCTGACGGACGAGGAGCGGGAGGTGCTCGGCCGCTGGCACCGGCTCTCCGCCTGGCGCAAGGGCATCGCGATCAGCGGCTTCGCCGTCGGCACGTTCGGCCTCGGGTTCACGCTCGGCGGCCTCGTGTTCGGCCGCTGGCGCAAGGCTTAGTCCCAGAGAAACCCGCGACTCAGTCGAGCACGGCCCGCGCCTGGCGCCGCGACGCGGAGAGTGCGAACGCCCCCGCGAGGCCCGCAAGCGCGGAGACGCCGCCGGCGATCCAGAGCGTCCCGCGCGCGCCGATCGTCGTCACCAGCACCCCGCCGCCCGCAAGCGCGACGAGCTCTGCCGTGTTGCGCAGGCCGTTGAACGCCGCGAACGCGCGGCCATGGTGGTCGGCGTCGACCCGCTGGTGGATGAGCGTGCGGAAGCCGGTGTTCTTGAGGCCGTGGCCGGCGCCTCCGATCAGCCAGCAGCCGACCATGAACGGGAAGACCGGCCAGAACGGGGCGGTGAACTTGGCAAGCCCCTGGAGCGCTGCCGCGAGCAGCGTCACCAACGCAACCATCTGGAGCGGGATCCGCTGCGGGATCGTGTTCGACGCGATCATCATCCCGATCGCCCACGCGCTGAGCACGATTCCGATCCCGAACTTCTCGTGGCCGAGCTCGGAGACGTAGGCGAAGTCGCCCGGGATCGAGGCGGACATGAAGACGAGCGTCACGGCGCCCGCACCCATCACGATCGCGAGCACGCGCTCGGAGAGCAGAAGCTGCAGGCCGTCACGCGCCCGCGGGTTCGGGCCGGCGGCCCGGGTCACGCGACGTCTGACCGGCAGGGAGGCGAGCACGCCACCGATCAGGAGGAAGGTCGCGGCGTCGGCGAGCAGAGCCGGCCGGATCCCGGCCGCGGCGGCCAGCAACCCGCCGATCAGCGGGCCGACCATGAAGCCGATCGCGCGCATCGACTCGACGAGG
>JALYLO010000022.1 GCA_030774175.1 Actinomycetota bacterium | reverse complement strand
CGACGGGATGGCGCGTCGCAAGGCGCAGCTCGTCGATCGCCTGCACGTTGGTGGGATCGGCGATGGCGACGTAGAGGACGTCGTCGCGCAGCGCGTACGGGAGCGCCGGTGCGCGCTCGAGCACATGCAGGGGCAAGAGCTTCGCCGCTTTCTGATCGACGCCCGTGAAGCTGAGCTCGACGAACGGAAGCTGATGACGGGTCGCAAGCAGTCTCGCGACGCCGCCGCCGGTTGCGAGGCCTTCGTTCAGAAGTGCCTGGGCGAACGAGCCACGGGTCTGCGCGGCGCGACTGCGGACGCCCGCCAGCCGGTCAGGCCCGAGTAGCCCCGTGGCCGAGATCAGGTCGGCGACGAGCTCGGCGGTGGCGTTGACTCCGAAGCTCGGCAGCGGCGGCCCGAGTGGCGGCGGCCCGAGCGACTCCGGCTCGCGTGACGCACCGACGTCGCCCGATTCGGGCGGGGGGTCATACGGGTTCGGGCGGTGGGGCGTGTCTGTCATCGATCCCTCGATTGAGGTATCGGCAGCGCGCTCCACGCGCTTGAGGCGACTAAACCGCCAGGTAGGCGTTTAGGAGCCAGTGGCCTGCAAAGAGGGCCACGACGCCGCCTAGAGCCAGGAACGGGGCGAAAGGAATGGCCATCTTGCGAGCCCGCTTACCGTGGCGGGCAACGAGCACGAGCGACGGGACGAGCGCGGCGAACATGCCGAGCATCAGCGCAACCGGAACAGTCCGGCCGAGCATCGCCCCGAGCAGCAGCGCGAGCTTGACGTCCCCCATCCCCATGCCCTTCGGGTAGGCGAGCGCAGCCGCAAAAAGGAAGGCGGAGACTCCGAAGCCGGCCAGCACCCACTCGACGCTCGGATGCAGCGCCGTTTGCGCGAGGAGCACGACGGCCGCGGCGGGCACGACGACACGGTTCGGCACGATCCGGTGCTCGAGATCGGTCGCCGAGACTGCGACGAGAGCGGCGCAGAAGAAAGCGGCAACGGCCGCGTCCGCAGACAAGCCGAATTTCCACACACAGCCTGCAACGAGCAGTGCCGTCGCGACCTCGACGAGCGGGTACCGGAGCGGGATCGACGCGCTGCAGCTCCGGCAACGTCCACGCAGAAGTACGTACGAAAGGACCGGAACGTTGTCGTACCAGACGATCTCCGTGCCACAGCTCATGCAGGCCGAGGGCGGCCGGACGATCGACCGGCGGAGCGGAACACGCGCCGCGACGACGTTGAGGAAGCTGCCGAGCGCGAGGCCCGGCGCGAGAAAGGCAGCAGCAAGTGCGAACTCCACGGACTCTGTATCGGCCGTGGGCGCGACCGCTTTAGCCGGAATAGTCACTCGGCGCGTCGGGAGGCGCGTCCGTGATGATGGCTCCGGGCATGCCGGCCGGAATATCGATCAGCGGCCACGTATTCGCGAAGACGGTGTTGTCGAAGATTTCGGTACCGGCGATCATCGGTCCCTCGGTTCGCGTATGCGTGTCGAGCTCGATCGCGTTGGTCGCGAACAGACCTCCCTCGAAGCTGGAGCTCACGAGCTGGATCGAGTCGCCGACCGGCACCTGGCCGCCGTCGCCGTTGGCGACGATGACGAGGAATCTGCTATTCGGCTCCCAATGCGGGAAGTCGCAGGCGTCGCCCGCCGCCGTGATCGTGGTGCAGAACTGCGTGTTCGAAATCAGAAAGGTCCCTCCGAGGTAGATCGTGCCCGTCCCGGTGTACGTGATCGGTACGTTCTGGTAGCCGTAGTTCACCTTCACGCTGCCGTCGATGAAAACCGTTCCGACGATGGTCAGCGTCTTCGCGGTGTGGTCCCACGAGAGCCGGCCGACGACCGTGCTGCCGCTCTGGACGATGCAGCTGTAGTCGCTGCTGCTCGGAGTGAGGTTGAAGATGCTGCCGACGCTGTTGTTCCAGGCGGTGTCGTTGTCGAAGACGGGAACGGTGCCGCTCTGGGTCGTGCATGCGTGATGTGGCCCTGGAGCCGAGTTCGCGTACCAGCTCGCGTAGTCGGCGGTGGGAAGATCGAGAGTGATCGGGCTCGAGTCGACGACAGTGCCCCACACCTTCTGCAGCGGCGTGCAGACTGGGACCAAGACGCCGGTCTTGTAGCCGCAGCCGTTGGCGACGTGCACCTCGTTCACCGGCGCGCCCGAGCTGCCGACATTGGTGTTCACGTCGAGCTT
>JALYLO010000021.1 GCA_030774175.1 Actinomycetota bacterium | reverse complement strand
CGCCGACGACGGTCCACGGCCCCATGATCCAGCCCATGTCGGTCGCGAAGTGCACGACGTCTCCCTCGTGCACGTCGGCCTGGTAGCAGACCTCGCGTGCGATCGAGACGAGGAAGCCGCCCTGTACGTGCACGACGCCCTTCGGCGTGCCGGTCGTGCCCGAGGTGTAGGTGAGGAGGTACGGCGTCTCCGAGTCGACCTCGGCGGCCCGAAGCTCGCCCGGAAACCCATCGAGCTCGAACGGCGCGAGCACGACGTGCTCGACCGAGGGCGAGGAGCGCATCGCCTCCTCGAGGATTTCGAGCATCGGCATCGTCTTGCCGCGGCGCGACGACTCCCGCTGCGTGATCACGAGCTTCGCCTCGCTCGCCTGGAGCCGTTGCGCGACCGCCGGCGCGGCGAAGCCTGAGAAGATCGGCACCTGGATCGCTCCGAGGTGCGCGATCGCATGCGAGGCGACGGCCACCTCGGGCGACATCGGCAGGAAGATCGCAACGCGGTCGCCGGGCCGAACGCCGCGGGCGACGAGCAGTTCGGCGAGGCGGGTGACGTCGCGCGACAGCTCGGCGAAGCTCAGCTCGCGCCGCGAGCCGTCCTCTCCGAGACCGACGGCCGCGATCGCGCCGGGGCGCCGCTTTGCCCACCGGTGGACGCAGTTGTGCGGGATCGAGATCTTGCCGCCGTTGAACCACGTCGCCCACTGCGGGCCGCGCGCGTCGTCGATCACCGACTCGAAGGGCCGCGCGAACTCGAGACCCAGGTCCTCGATCACGAGCGGCCAGAACCAGTCCGGCTCCTCGCACGAGCGGCGCACGAGCTCGGCCCAGTCGGCGACGCCGGCCAGGCGCAGTAGCCGGGTGGCGTTCGCGTGCTCGAGCGTGGCCTCGTCGGGCTGCCAGACGACGTCGGTCACGGCGCGCAGACTAGTCAAGGATCTCTGCCCGGCGCGGGAGGTTAGCGTCTGCTAACTTAGTGGGCGCTAACTTCGCCGAAGGGGTGGGAACGAGATGCAGCGGTTCATGACGCCGGAGAACAAGAAGTGGTGGACGCTCGGGGCGGTGTCGGTCGGCCTCTTCATGATCATGCTCGACAACACCGTCGTGAACGTGGCGCTTCCCTCCATGCGGAGGTCGCTGCACATGTCGCTCTCGGAGCTCGAGTGGGTGGTCGCGGGCTATGCGCTGACGTTTGCGGCGTTCATGCTGATCGGGGGGAAGCTCGCGGACTTCCTCGGGCGGCGGCTGATCTTCATGGTCGGCCTCGCGGTGTTCACCGGCGCGAGCCTCGCGTGCGGGCTCGCCCCGAACGGGGGCTTCCTGATCGGCGCACGGATTGTGCAAGGCCTGGGCGCGGCCCTCATGAACCCGGCGACGCTGTCGATCATCGCCGCGACGTTCGCGCCGCGCGAGCGCGGGCGAGCAATCGGGATCTGGGCCGGCGTGTCCGCGATGGCGCTTGCGATCGGGCCTCTGGTCGGCGGCCTCTTGACGGAGCACGTCAACTGGAACTGGATCTTCTTCATCAACGTCCCTGTCGGCCTCGTCGGGCTGCTCGCGATCCCGGTGTTCATCGACGAGTCGCGCGACACGTCCGTCGAGCAGCGCCTCGACGTGCCGGGGCTCGCGACATCCGCACTCGGCCTCTTCTCGCTGACGTATGCGTTCATCGAGGCGAACAGCTACGGCTGGACGTCCGGCCGCATCCTCGGCGCCTTCGCTGTTGCAGCAGCCGCGCTGATCGCCTTCGTGCTGCTCGAGCGGCACCAGCGGGCGCCGATGCTCGACCTCTCGCTCTTCCGTAATCGCACGTTCGGAGGCGCAAACGCTTCGATGTTGTTTGTCGGGCTCGCGATGTTCGGGACGTTCTTCTACGTGTCGCTCTACATGCAGAACGTCCTCGGGTACTCGCCGGTCGAAGCCGGAGCGAGCTTCCTGCCCATGACGATCCTCATCATCTTGATCGCGCCGCGCGCCGGGGCCCTCACCGACCGCGTTGGCTCACGCTGGCTCGTCGGCACGGGCATGACCCTGCTGAGCCTGATGCTCTTCTACTACACGCTGCTCGGAGCGAACGAGACCTTCTGGGCGATTCTTCCCGGGCTGCTGCTCGGCGGGCTCGGGATGGGCCTGACGATGACGCCCGTCACCGCCGCGGCGATGAGCGCGGTCGCCGTCGACAAGGCGGGCGTTGGCTCTGCGGTGCTGAACTCCGCGCGTCAGGTCGGCGGCTCGCTCGGGATCGCCGTGATGGGCGCGATCGTCGCGAGCAGCTCCAGCTACCTGACCGGGTTCCACGATGCGCTGCGCGTCGGCTCGCTCCTGTGCCTCGCGGGCGCGGCGGTCGCGGTCCTCGCGATCCGCAAGGTCGAGCACAAGCGCCTGGCGGCCGAGACGATCGCAGAGGCGGCGTAGGCGTGACCCAGACCAAGCCGCGCCTCACCGCCGATGCGCGGCGCAAGGCCGTGCTCGACGCCGCGTGCGCCGTCTTTGGCGCGTCCAGTTACAGCGGCGCGACGACGGCGGAGATCGCGCGCGAGGCCGGCATCTCGGAGCCGATCCTCTACCGGCACTTCGGCTCCAAGCGCGACCTCTATCTCGCCTGCCTCGACGAGGCGTGGCGTCAGTTCCGCGAGGTGGGCGAGGCGGCGCTCGCCGCCGATCCGAAGGGGTGTCTGGGCGCGGTGGCGGACGCCTACATGACCTCGAAGGCCCGGATCCGGCTCGTCGACCTGTGGATCCAGGCGCTCTCTAAGGCGGCCGAGGACGAGGTGATTGCCGCAGCCTTGAAGCAGCAGATCCGCGAGGTGCACGCCTTCTTCGCCGATCTCGTGCGCCGGGGCCAGGCCTCCGGCGAGCTGCACCCGGACCGCGACCCCGTCGCGGAGGGCTGGATCTTCGTCGCGTGCGGCCTCCTTGCGACCGTCGACTTCCGGCTCGGCGGCCTGCTCGGCGACGACCTTCAGCGCGTGCGCTCCGAGCGCAGGCGCTGGATGCACGCCTAATCCCCCAAACGCGGCATGCGAGCCGAGTGATGTTCAGCTTTCGTCGGTACATGAGGTGGCGCGGTAGTCACCCGTATCACGGAGGTCTGCGGTGATTCGTTGGAATGTTCGGTTCATGCGTGTCGCAATTGCGGTCGCGGCGTTCGTCTCGGTCGCAATCGCCAGCGGTGCCGGTGCTCGCTGGTCGTAATCGAATTCGACACTTCCGAAGCTGATGCGGATTCTTCGGAATGTCGGTCAGGGGCTACCGCCCCGGCTGCGGCTGTACGTCCTCACGGCGATTGCCGTGAGCGTGCCGGTCGTGGCCGCGGCGGTAGTCGCTGCCTTGCGGGCTCATCCGAGCCCGCGGGCGATCATCGGGATCGGAACATTCTTCTGCTTGACGATGCTTGCGGAATGGTGGCCGGTGCCGATCGACACGGAGCGAAAGCGGCTCGTCTCGCTCGCCTTCGTGTTCATCATCTCGAGCCAGTTGCTCTTCGGCTGGGAGTGGTCGGTGCTGATCGGCACGGTCGGGATCGGGCTGGCGATGGCGGTGCAGCGGTGCGACGCGATCAAGGTTCTGTTCAACGGCGCCACGTACGCGATCGCGACGGGCCTCGCCGCGCTTCCACCTCTCATCGATCACGCGGGCGGCCAGCAGGGATACGGTGCGCTGGCGGCATCTGTTCTCGTCGGCGGAGCGATCTTCGTCGTTTCGAACGTCCTGATGGTGTGCTGCGCGATCGGTCTGGCGACGTACGGTTCGATACGCGCGGTCTTCTTCGACCACATTCGTTACTCGGGCCCGATTTTCGCGATCGCGGTCTTCGTCGCAGCGCAGGCCGTGATCCTGTGGCGCTTGTCGGCCCCGCTCGTTCTCCTGCTCAGCGCACCGCTCTTCGCCCTCATTCTGTACCAGCGCTCCTCCCTGCGCAGCCGCGCAGCCGAGGAAGACGCAGCGACCGACAGCTTGACTGCTCTCAAGAACCGCCGTGCATTCGAGAGAGAGGGGGCGGGCATGCTGGCGGTGAGCCAGGCGGAGGGGGGCCGGTTCAGGCTTTGTCTGATCGATATCGATCGGTTCAAGCAGGTCAACGACCGGCACGGTCACCTGATGGGGGATGCGATCCTCAAAGTTCTTGCCGCTTCGATCGAGAAGACGGCGCCCAGCCGCGCGTACCGGCTCGGGGGTGACGAATTCGTGCTCCTGCTCGAGCAAGGCCAGGATCCCGAGGACGTCGTCTCGGACCTGCAGAATCGGTTCGCGCAGGCGCAGGAGAACCTTGCGGGCTCAGCTGACATCGTGACGATCAGCGCCGGGATCGCCTTCTACCCGGAGCATGCCGACGATCTGCACTCCCTGCAGAAGCGAGCGGACATGGCGCTTTATCAGAGCAAGTACAACGGCCGGGCTCGTCTGACGGTCTACACGGCGAACGAGCACACAGCCGGCGCGGGTGGCGCCGTCAGCGTGGAGTCTCCGCGGGTCGACATCCGGCTGCTCACGGCCCATCGTCTGGTCGGCCTCGTCGACGCGGTTGCCCAGGCGGCTGCAGAGGAGAGGGGCACGCTTCCGCCGATCGCCTACTCCGATGTCCTTGACCGCTGGCGCAATTTTGAGGGCAATCACTCGCACGCCGTTGCTGAGCTGACCGTTGCCCTCGCCCGCCGACTGGGGGTCGACGGCGAGGAGCTGGAGCACATCCGGCTTGCCGCGCTCATGCACGACGTCGGCAAGATCGCGCTGCCCGACCAAATTCTCAACAAGCCGGGAAGCCTGACCGACTCGGAGCGGGTGCTTGTCGAACGACATCCGGTGATCGGATTCGAGCTGCTGCGCGACCTCGGAGTCGGTCCGGCCGCCGGCTACGTGCTTCATCACCACGAGAGATGGGACGGGATGGGGTATCCGCATGGGCTTGCCGGGCCGGCGATCCCGTTCGGGTCGAGGCTGATCCTGGTCGCCGACGCGTTCGACGCCCTGACGTCGGACCGTTCCTATCGACGAGGCGTCTCGATCGATGCGGCGATCCATGAGCTGCAGACGGAGAGCGGGCGGCAGTTCGATCCCCTCGTCGTCGGGGCGCTCCACGAGCACTTCGCATTTCCGGCACCGGCAGACGAGATCTCGACAGAGGTGTTCCAGCCGTCATGGTTTTCATCGACGTCGCTGTCGTAGGTCTCGTCATCGGCAGGCTGCTCGGCGGGCGGCTAGGCGCGCTGGCCGATGCGCCGATCAAGGCAACCGGCCTCGCTTTCGCGGCCATCCTGCTCCAGGTGATCGCGTTTCCATCGGGTGTGCTCCCGTGGGAGACTCCCTCGTCGGGCGCGCGAATGCTCTGGCTCGCGTCCTACGCGCTCCTGATCTCGATGCTGCTCCGGAACGTCCGACTCCGCGGCACGCCGCTCGTTGCTTTAGGTCTCTGCAGCAACCTGGTCGCAATTCTCGCCAACGGCGGTCTGATGCCTGTTCGTCGAGCGGCGCTCGCCGCCAGCGGGAGGTCGTACCACCTCCATAACAACAGCATCGACCTGAGCCACCCCCACATTGCAGCGCTCGTCGACCGCTGGGCCGTTCCTCACTGGGTGCCACTCGCAAACGTCTTCTCGGTTGGCGATGTCCTGATCGCGGTCGGCACCCTCATCTGCATCGTGGCGGCCATGAAGAGTCCGGCCATGCCGAGGCAACGGGGGAGCTCGCCGGGCGATCAGCAGGGTCACACCGGCGTCGGGCTCGAAACCGAACCGGCGCACGCGGCTTAGGTCCCAAACGCGAGAGAGCCCCGGCTGCGGCACCCGGGGCTCTCCCTCTGGTCAGGCGGGCGCCGGGTGGGCATCCTCCGAAGGCTTGGCACTGCGGCCCGGCCAATCCTTCGGTGGTCGCCTCTGGCGCTCCCCCTGCACGTCGGCCTGGCGTGGCCGGTGGTGCAAGTGCACTCACTGTACGAACTGGACACCCTCTTGTCAAGTAACCCAGTCAAGTGATTTTGGCTTGGCTCGCTTGACTCGGAAATGCCACCTTTATGCCCCTTTTGGGTGATGTCCCGTTTGGGGGATTGCTTTTCGGTGAAGTGTCCGGCAAGCTTTGTCCCGCATGACTCTCCGCGCCGCACGGACGAGCACGACCGCGACGCCGCGCGCGCCCCGCCTGGGCGAGCGGCTCCGCCAGCTGCGCGTGGCCGCAGGCCTCACGCAGACCGATCTCGCGGGCGACCGCTTCTCGAAGGAGTACATCTCCCAGATCGAGCGCGGCAAGACGCGCCCGACGCCGGAGACGATCGAGTGGCTCGGCCTGCGGCTCGGCGTCGACGCCGGCTTCCTCGCCAGCGGTGTTTCCGCCGACGAGCGCGCGAAGGCCGAGGCAATCCTCACCCGCGCCGACACGCTCCTCGAGGACCACCAGTTCGACGACGCGATCGCCGAGTACGCCCGGGCGCTGCCGGCCGTGCTGGGCACGGGCGCCGTCGAGCTCCACGTTCGCGCACTGAACGGCGAGGCGATGGCCCGGGCGCAGTGCGGCGACGTGAAGAGCGCGCTCGCCCTGCTGGCCGAGGCGCGCGGACTGGTCGAGCGCACGGAGTTCTCCGACATCGACCGCGCCGAGGTGCTGTACCGCCTGGGGGTCTGCCGATACATGCTCTCGAGCATCTCGACCGCGGTCAGCCTCTTCAACGAGGCCCTGGTGCTCGCCGAGCGCTCAGGCCTGCCGTCGGACGAGCTGCGCTTGAACGTCTTCGCCTGGCGCTCGCGGTGCTACCGCCGCCAGCGCGACTACGAGGCCGCGCGCGAGGACGTCGAGCGCGCCCTCGAGCTGGCGGAAGCGATGCACGACGCCCGCGCTCTCGGCCAGGCGTACTTCCAGGCTTCGATCCTCGCCGAGCGCGGTGGGCACTGGGTGCTCGCGCGCACCTACGCCGAGAAGGCGAAGGCGCAGTACGAGGAGCTGACCGATCGCGCCAACGTCGGCCGCCTGCTGAACAACCTCGGTGGGCTCGAGTTCCTGCTCGGGAAGCCGGAGCAGGCGATCGAGCACTTGAAGCATTCGTTCGCCGTTGCGCTCGAGATCGGGCGTGACGAGGACGCCGCGAAGGCTGTCTCGTCGCTTGCTCAGGTACACCTGCGCACGGGCGACCACCTGCGCGCGGCGGAGCAGGCGCTGCACGCGCTCGAGATCATCGGCGACCGCACCGACATGATCGACGAGGTCGGCAACGCGCGGCTCGTGCTCGGGCGCGCGCTGCTCGAGCAGGATCGCCTCGACGAAGCCGAGACGGCGTTCGCCGCGGCCGAAGATGCCTTTGCCCAGCTGTCGTCCGGCTCGCACCGCGCTGCGGCGTGGATCGCGCAGGGCGATCTCGCGATCAAGCGTGGCGACGAACGCCGCGGGGCGGTCCTCTACCGCCGGGCAGCAGAAACGCTCCAGGACTTTCGGTTCTAGGAAGGGAGGTGTTCTCTGTGGCAAACAAACTCGCTTTGCTCCGCTCCCGGCGCGTCGTTGTCGTGCTGGCGCTCGTGGTGGTGTCGGTGGTGTCCGGTCGGTTCGGTCACCCCGTGGGTATGTGGGACGGTCCGCTGTAGGTCAGGACAGGTCGAGTCGCGCGCTCAGAGTTGGGGAGCCGGCAGCGCGCTTCGACCCACTGATCTTCGACCCACTGATCTACGCGGGCCGCATCAGGCGGCGTAGATCATGGACGACTTGCGCCGCGTGCACCTGGGAGTCGTAGAGCACGCGCTCCTTTCCAGATCGGTCGACGAGCGCCGTGTAGGCAACGTGGTCGATGAGGCCGGGTTTGCGCTGGACGCTGAGCACATGCCAGGCGGCCCAGACGCGACGCAGTTCGGCACGGGCACCGATCAGGTAGCGGAATTGTGGCTCGAGCTGCAGGCGCTTCGCGTACGCGCGCACGGCCGCGGGCGTGTCGCCCGCGGGATCGACGCTGACAGCCAGGACGCGCACGCCCCTGCGGCTGCGCCCGAGCGCGCGGAGCGCGGCATTCAGGTTCGACGCAATCAGCGGGCACACGTCGGGGCAGTGCGTGTACAGGAACGTAACGAGGACATAGCGCCCGCGCTGGCCCGCGAGCGTGACGGAGCGCCCGTCGGCGTCGTGGAGCGAGATTG
>JALYLO010000020.1 GCA_030774175.1 Actinomycetota bacterium | reverse complement strand
TCTCGTAGCCACTGGATCAGGTCGCCCCAGTAGTCGGAGCCGAACAACACGACGGGGAAGTGCAGCACCTTGCCGGTCTGGATCAGCGTCAGCGCCTCGAACAGCTCGTCGAGCGTGCCGAAGCCGCCCGGGAAGATGACGAAACCTTCGCTCGGCTTCACGAAGCACACCTTGCGCGCGTAAAAGTGGCGGAACATGAACTCGATGTCGAGGTAGTCGTTCGACCGCTGCTCGTGCGGCAGCTCGATGTTGAAGCCGACCGACAGGCCGCCGCCTTCCTGCGCGCCGCGGTTCGCCGCCTCCATCACTCCGGGGCCGCCGCCCGTGACGACGGCCCAGCCGCGCTCGCCGAACAAGCGGCCCGTCACGCGGGCGGCGGCGTAGGCCGGGTGTTCCTCACCGATGCGCGCGGAGCCGAAGATCGCAACGGCGGGACGGTCGATCTTGTCGACCAGCGCGAAGCCGGCGCGGAACTCCTCCGCGATCTGCTCGACGGCGTCGGGCGGATCGACCTGCTCGGTGTCGAGGATGCGCCGGTCGTCCAAGCTAAAAGTCGCGTGGGACGTGCGTCTGACCCATCGCGAAGACGAGAAACGCCGCAAGGCCGAAGTAGAGGATCGCGATCACGATCCGCTGCCACGGCCGCACGCGGTAGTACTCCTGCGCTTCCGGATGGTTCCGCGACTGCCAGCGGCGCCAGGTCTCCATGCCGCCGAAGATCAGGATCAGGATCAGGATCGGGTTCGGCTGAACGATTACGAGTGCGATGAGCGCGACGAGCCCGACCGCGACGATGCCTGGATGGATCGCGACCGCTATGCGCCCGCCGTCGAGCGGCAGGAACGGGACGAGGTTGAAGAGGTTGATCAAGAAGCCGAGAAACGCCAGCGCGATGAGCGGTCGTGAGTCGTAGTACGCGCCGATTGCCCAAACTGCGCCCGCTCCGATCGACCCGAGGATCGGGCCCGCGATTCCATTGAGCGCTTCGTGCCAGGCGCTCTGCGGCATGCGCTTCATCTGAATCGCCGCGCCGAGAAAGGGGATGAAAAAGGGCGCGCTGACGGGCAGTCCCTGCCGCTTGGCCTCGAGCACGTGCCCCATCTCGTGCACGAAGAGAAGTACGACGAGGCCGATCCCGAACCACCAGCCGCCAATCCAGACGTAGACCGCCGCCGAGACGAAGATCGAGAACAGGAACTTCGCCTTGAAGAGGACGGCGCCGAACTTGACCAGCAAAGCGCCGACGGCGGCGATCGGCGCCCAGATCTTCTTCAGGAGGTCGCGAAGGCCCGACCGCGGCTGGATCGGTTCGTAATCACGTTCGGGGAAGTCGTACTGGCTCACGATCCTCTTCCTATCCATTCCTCGCCGCCCACATACACCTCTTTCTTCCAGAGCGGAACTTTCTCCTTGAGTGTGCCTATCGCATCGCTGCATGCCGCGAGCGCGTCCTGGCGATGCGGGGCCGAGACGGCGATCACGACGCTGCGCTCGCCGATGCCGACATGTCCGATCCGGTGGTGGATCGCCACCTCGCAGAGCTCGTACCGGGTCTTCAGTTCCTCGGCGATCTCGGTCATCACCTGCTCGGCCATGCCCTCGTAGGCCTCGTACTCGAGGTGCGTCACGGTGCGCCCCCGCGAGTGGACACGCGTCGTGCCGACGAACGTCGCGACCGCACCGGCCTCGTCGGACGCGACCTCGGCGGCGACGGCCTCGAGCGACAGCGGCTGGTCGCTCAGCCGAAACGCGCCGCCGGAGACGGGAGGGATCAGGGCCACCTCATCCCCATCGGCAAGTTCGCGGTCACGCTCGACGTACGTTTTATTCAGCGCGTAGAGCAGTCCCGGCGGCTCGTCACCGAGTTCGAGCGCGTTCCAGACGTCTGCGACGCGCGCGACGTCGTCGACCTCGCGCTGCGACCACCCAGCGCGTTCGCGGAGGCCGGCGAACAGGCGGACGGTCACGCGCACGCGGCCATCTTGCCGCACGCCGCAGACCTCGACGCAGTGCGTACCCTGAATCGATGCCACGCCCCCGCTTCTTCGACTACGAGGAGCCGCCCGAACGCCCCGCCGACCCGGCTGTCCGGAGCGCCAACCTGCGCCGGATCGGTCGCCTCTTCACGCCGTACAAGTTCCGGCTCGGCGCCGTGCTTGCGCTGATCGTGTTCTCGGCCGCGCTCGGGGTGATTCCGGCGTTCCTGCTCCGCGGCGTCCTGCACGCGATCGAGCGCTCCGACACGACGCAGCTGTCGTATCTCGCGGGCGGAATGATCGCGATCGCTGTCGCGACGGGCGTGCTCGGGGTCCTCCAGACGCTGCTCTCCAACCAGGTCGGCCAGCGCGTCATGCACGACCTGCGCGCGGCGGTCTTCCGCCATTTGCAGCGGCTCTCGCTCGCGTTCTTCACCCGCACGCGCACTGGTGAGGTGCAGTCGCGGATCTCGAACGACATCGGCGGCGTCCAGAACGTCGTCACGAACACGGCGACCTCGATCGCTTCGAGCGCGACGACCGTCGCCGCGACGATGATCGGCATGCTCGCGCTGAACTGGAAGCTCGCGCTGTTCGCCTTCGCGCTCATCCCCGTGTTCGTGCTGCTGACGCGGCGGGTCGGCAACGAACGGCGCAAAATTGCGAAGACGACGCAGGAGACGCTGGCGGACATCTCGAGCCTCGTGCAGGAGTCGCTGTCGGTCTCCGGGATCCTGCTCGGCAAGACGATGGGGCGGACGTCGGAGCTCGCCGATCGCTTCGAGTCCGACTCGTTGCGTCTCTCCGATCTCGAGGTTCGCCAGCGCATGGCCGGCCGCTGGGTGATGGCGTCGATTCAGACCAGCTTCTCGGTCATGCCGGCGGCCGTCTACTGGTTCGGCGGGCTCGCGCTGGCGCACGGCTCGGGGGCGCTCGACGTGGCGACGCTCGTCGCCTTCACCACGTTGCAGACGCGGCTGTTCTTCCCGGTCGGGTCGCTGCTCGGAGTCGGGCTCGACGTGCAGACGTCGCTCGCACTCTTCGACCGGATCTTCGAGTATCTGGATCAACCGATCGACATCGAGGAGAAGCCCGACGCCGTGACCGT
>JALYLO010000019.1 GCA_030774175.1 Actinomycetota bacterium | reverse complement strand
GGATCGACCACCACTGCGACTCCTCCGTCCTCGTCGCCGACGAGATACGAGGCACAGCCGAGGTCGTCGTCGACGAACTGCCGGAAGAGCAGCACGGTCCGTGAAGATAACACCGCTCCCCTACCGCAGGGGTGGCCGCAGCCAGAGGTACAGCGCGATGAACCCGGCCGCAAGCGCGATCCCCGCAGCAGCGATCGCCACGAGCAGCGCCGCCTTCGCGAGCGAGCGGGCGCCGGCGTCCTCGGGGGCGTGCGCCGTGACCTCGAGCGGCACGTGGTAGGTGATCGACTGGCCCGTCCGGTCGCCGAGGAGCACGTTGAAGAGGACGGTCTCGGCCCGAGGCGGGGCGGTGCCGCGGATGGCGAACCGGGCGAACGTCCGCTTCGGGATGTTGCCGCCCGACCAGGTGACCGCCTGGCCGGTGCGCGACTGCGACCAGCCGGGCTTCGCCTCGGCGTCGTCGAGCTCGAAGTCCTGAGGGATGCCCAGCGTCACGTGGTCGATGCCGTATGCATCGTCCGCGTTCGGCACCGAGAAGACGAGGTCGGCGAGCTGCCCTCTCACCACCTGCGGCGGATCGATCGAGAGGTGTGCGCCCGCGGGGGCCGCGAGGACGAGCGCGGCGACCGTGGCGACCGCGGCGCTAGAGACCCAGATGGCGCGCGATGACCATCCGCTGCACCTCATTCGTCCCCTCGCCGATCTCCAGGATCTTCTGGTCGCGGTAGAGGCGCGAGATCGCGTACTCGTCCATGAACCCGTAGCCGCCGTGGATCTGGAGCCCCCAGTTCGCCGCGCGGTGCGAGAGCTCACCCGAGAAGAGCTTGGCCATCGCCGCGGTCTTCGCGAAGTCGCGGTCCTGGTCTTTCTCCCACGCCGCCTTCCAGACGAGGACTCGTGCAGCCTCGATCTCGGTCGCCATGTCGACGAGCTTCTCCTGCACGGCCTGGAACGTTCCAATCGGCTTGCCGAACTGACGCCGCTCCTTGGCGTAGGCGAACGCGAGGTCGTAGCAGCCCTGCGCGAGGCCCACCCCCATCGCCGCAACGGAGATGCGCCCGCCGTCGAGGATCTCCAGGAACTGCTGGAACCCTGCTCCACGCGGCCCGAGCAGGTTTCCCTCCGGAACGCGCACGCTCTGGAACGACAGTTCACGGGTGTCCGATGCGCGCCAGCCGAGCTTCTGCATCGGCTCGGAGATCGCATAGCCGGCAGTCCCGTTGGGGACGATGATGTTCGAGATCTCGCCGTCGGCGGTCACGGCAGTGATCGTCACGCACGCGGTGATCTCGGTGCCGGCGTTGGTGATGAACATCTTCGAGCCGTCGATCACCCACTCGCCATCCTCGAGCCGCGCGGTCGTCCGTGTCGCTCCGGCGTCGGAGCCGGCGTCTGCCTCGGTCAGTCCGAAGGCTGCGAGCTTCTTGCCCGACGCGAGGTCGGGCAGCCACTCGCGCCTCTGCTCCTCGCTGCCGAAGTAGTAGATCGGGAGCGTGCCGAGGGAGTGGTGCGCGGCGAGCGTGATCGCAAGCGACGAGTCGATTCGCGTCAGCTCCTCGACGGCGATCGCGTACGAAAGCGTGTCGGTGCCCGCGCCGCCGTACTCCTCGGGAATCGTCATCCCCATCAGCCCGAGCTCGGCGAGTTCCGCCGTCAGCTCGTAGGGAAACCGCTTTTCGCGGTCGAGCTCCTCGGCAACGGGTGCCACCTTCTCCAGCGCGAACTGCCGGACTGTGTCGCGGATCAGCTCGTGCTCGCTGTCGAGATCGAAGTTCACGGTGCGAAACTTGCCGCAAGCTCGACGATCAGCCGGACGCCGTAGCCCGTCCCGCCTTGATCGAGCGCGTAGTCGGGCCGTTTGCGCTGGATGAACCCCGGGCCCGCGATGTCGAAGTGCGCCCAGGGGCCGTCGCCCGTGAACTCGCGCAGGAACTCGGCCGCCAGCACCGCTCCGCCCTCGCGCAGCTCCGAGCCGTTCTTCATGTCCGCGAAGTCCGAATCGATGTAGCGGCGGTATCGGGTGTGCAGCGGGAACCGCCAGGCGAGGTCGCCGCTCTTCGTCGCCGCCGCCTCGACCTGCTCGGCCCAGGCGTCGTCGTTTGCGAACCAGCCCGCGTAGAGGTCGCCGAGCGCGATCGACATCGCTCCGGTCAGCGTGGCGAAGTCGATCAGATGGGTCGCGCCGCTCGACCGCGCGTAGTGCAGCGCGTCGGCGAGCACGAGCCGGCCCTCGGCGTCGGTGTTGATGATCTCGATCGTCTTCCCGTTCGCCGCGCGTAGGACGTCCCCGGGTTTGTAGGCGTTGCCGCCCTGAAGGTTCTCCGTGGCGGCGACGACCGTGAGTATCCGCACCGGCAGCCCGAGCTCGGCGATCGCCGCGGTGGCGGAGATGACGGCCGCACCCCCGGCCATGTCGCCCTTCATGTCCTGCATCCGCAGCGGCGGCTTCAACGAGATTCCGCCGGAGTCGAAGGTGATTGCCTTGCCGACGAGCCCGAGCGTCAGGTCGCCGGCCGCTGCCGGCGGCTCGTAGCGCAGCACGATCAGCTGCGGGTCTTCAGCGCTCGACCGCGCGACGGCAGCGAAGGCGCCCATCCCCTGCGCCTCGATCCAGTCGCGGCCGTAGGAGCTCACCGTCAGGTGCCCGCCGGCCAAGCTCTTCGCGTGCTCGGCCAGGGCGGGCGGCGTCAGGTCGTTCGGCGACCGGTTGGAAAGGTCGCGGGCGGTGTCGAGGTGGCGGGCGATCGTCGCCTGGCGCTCGGCCAGGTCCCGGAGCTCGTCGGGCACGTCGAGTGCGATCGTCAGCTCGGGCCGGGTGGCGTAGCCGCTCTTGTAGAGGCCGGGGTCGTACGCACCGAAGCCCGTCCCTTCGACGAGCGCGCGCACCTGCTCGTCGCCGGCCAGGCCGAGCGAGTCGTCGAGGCTCCAGGC
>JALYLO010000018.1 GCA_030774175.1 Actinomycetota bacterium | reverse complement strand
TCGTCCTGCCGTCCGGAGCCCTCCGCACGCCGGTAGCGACGTTTACCGTCGGCGCTGGCTATCTGATCGCGGCGGCCGTCGGCGTTGTGCTGTGGAGCGACCGGCCCTCCGCCCCGAGCTGGCCGGTCGTCCTGGAGGCGCTCGTCGCAGGCGCATTGGGGGGCAAGGGCGCGATGTCCGAGTACCGTGGCACTACCCGCGTCTCGGAACGTCGCCGGATGCACACCGGTACCCTCGCGCTGGCTGTCGCGGCCGAGGTTGTTCTCGTCGCCCTGACGCTGCACGTCCTCGTCGGCTGGCCGCCGCGGTTGCTCCAAATCGCCGCCGCCGCAGCAACTCCGATCCCACTCGCGCTCCTACTCAGAACGTCGAGGCGACTCCAGGTGTACGTGGAGCGGCTGGTTGCGCCGGCGATCTCGCTCGTCGGCCTGACCGCGATCGTCGCCGCCGTCTACCTCCTGGTCATCGTCGGGCTCGCACGCGCTCCCACCCGCGAGGAGCGCACACTCCTCGTGCTCTCGCTAGTCGCGGCCGGGATCAGCGCGCTGCTCTACGTGCCGGCGCGGCGACGGCTCGCCGCCTTCTCGAACCGCCTCGTGCACGGGGCCCGTCAGCCTCCCGATGAGCTCGTCCGCACGTTCGGCGCGCGGCTCTCGCGCGCTGTCCCACTCGAGGAGCTCCTGCTCCAACTCGCCGAATCACTTCGGAGTGCGCTTGCCCTCGAAGCGGCCGAGATCTGGACGGGCTCCGGCGGCGTGCTCGAGCGCGTCGTCTCCGAGCCGGACCGAGGTCCGGCAACGCTTCGGCTGACTCTCTCGGAGGAGGCCGTCGTCGCGCGCACCAGCGTCTCTGGACCAGCTCGGGTCGCCGTCTGGCTGCCGCAACTGCTCGCCGACCGCGGCGACGCCGTCGTGCGCGTCGTCCCGATCGCACAATCAGGGGAGCTCTTCGGCCTAATCGTCGTCGAACGCGCGGCCGAGGGCGACCCGTTCGACGAGCCCGCCGAGATGGTCCTCGCCGAGTTGGCACAGCAGCTCGGGCTTGCGCTCCGCAACGTCCGGCTCGACTCGGACCTGCAAGTTTCGCTCGCGGAGCTTCGACGACAGGCCGAGGAACTGCGGCTATCGCGAGCACGAGTCGTGACCGCCGCCGACGCGGAGCGACAGCGGATCGAGCGCGACTTGCACGACGGCGCCCAACAGCACCTGGTTGCGCTGGAAGCCAACCTCGGAGCTGTCCGCGCGCTCATCGACTCGGACGCCGAGAAGGCGAAAGCCATCCTCGGCGAGCTTCGCGTCGCCGTTCAGGAGGCGATGCAGGACTTCCGCGACCTCGCCCACGGAATCTACCCGCCGCTGCTCCAGGATCGTGGTCTATCGGAAGCACTCGCCAACGCCGCGAGGCGCGCGAGCATCCCGACGCGCCTCGCGGCGGCCGAGGACGGTCGCTACGCACCGGAGATCGAGGCGGCCGTCTACTTCTGCTGCGTCGAGGCGCTCCAGAACGCCGCGAAGTACGCCGGCGAGGGCGCCCGCGCAACGATCCGCCTTTTCGAGAAGGAGGAAGCGCTGCTGTTCGAGGTGGTCGATGACGGCCCAGGCCTCGATCCCGCCCGAACAACGTTCGGGGCCGGACTGACGAACATGCGGGATCGTCTCGAGGCGATCGGTGGCGACCTCCGCATCGAATCGACCCTCGGCCAGGGAACGCGAGTCGTCGGAACGATCCCGCTAGTGCGCTAGGCGTCGCGTTCGGCCAGGTAGAGAAGCACTGCCTTCACGCGGCGGTTGGCGTCTGGCTGCCAGGCGACCCCGAGCTTCCGAAAGATCGAATGGATGACCTTCTCGACCGACTGCTCCGTGATCACGAGTGACGCCGCGATCGCGGCGTTGTTCTTGCCTTGTGCCATTTCCTCGAGCGTCTCGCGCTCACGTGGTGTGAGCTCGTCGAGCGGCGATTCGCTTCGCGCACGGGCAGCTACGAGTGCTTCGACAATCTTCGGGTCGATGACGGATCCCCCGCGGGCGACCTCGCGGATCGCGCCTGCCAGCTGCGCGGCGTCTCCCACGCGATCCTTCAGCAGATATCCGCGCCGGTCGGCGCCCTTTTCGAGCAGCGCGAGCGCGTACTCCGGAGCGGCGAACTGGCTGAGCACGACCACGCCCGTCTCGGGACTCGTCTCCCGCAAGCGATCGGCGACCTGGATGCCCTCGTCCTGATTGGTTGGCGGCATGCGGATGTCAGTCAGGACGACGTCCGGTTGCTCGGCCTCGATCGCCTCGAGGAGCGAGGACAGGTCCGCACATGTGGCCACCACCTCAATGTCCGGCTCGGGCTCGAGCAGGCGCTGGATGCCTTCGCGCACGAGATAGGTGTCCTCAGCGAGGACGACACGGATCATCGTGCTCCGACTATAGGCCGCCGCGAAAGGCGCGCTCCGCATTGCGTCGTCGCAAGTCTCGTGCTGTCCCTGCGGGCCGGACGAGCCCGGCTCATCGAGGCCCTCTGTTCCACGGAGGGACTCTGCGGTCTCGAAAGAGTCTGCTGAAGCCAAGAACCGGGAGTTGGCGCGACGCTGGGGACGGGTTTTGGGGACAGGTCGGTGGCAACTCGGAACGACGCTCGCACGGTGCCCGCGCAAGAAAAAGGGCCATTTGCTGGCCCTTTGCGAAGCCCTCTGACGGACTCGAACCGTCGACCCCCTCCTTACCATGGAGAATTCGCGCTGCGGGAGAGGGACTGAACAACAGCGCTTGCTACGGCGTTTTTCCTGCAACTACCCCGTTTCTCTGCCAGACGCACCCCTCCCTCGAAGCGCCCTGCGTCTCCCCGAGAAACCTCGAACCTGTCCCCAAGACCTATCCCCAGCTCAGTCGCGGTCAGCAGCCGGGGACAGTGTTGCTC
>JALYLO010000017.1 GCA_030774175.1 Actinomycetota bacterium | reverse complement strand
CAAGTGCAAGCCGATCGCCGGCACGCCTGCCGACTGCATCGCCGCGATCGAGGAGTACCGAGACGCCGGCTGCACCCACGTGATGCTCGAGCTGTGGGGCGACGACCGCCACGAGCAGATCCGCCTGCTCGGCGAGCAGGTCCTCCCGCACGTCCGGTCGGCGTAGGCTCGACGGAGCCGTGGAGACACCGTGAGGGTCAACAAGAACCGGCTGATCGAGACGGCAAGCGCGCTGATCGACGTCTCGAGCTTCACGGGCAACGAGCAGCGCCTGGCCGAGCTGATGGTGTCGCTCTACGAGCAGCTGGGCCTCCAGGTGCAGTGGCAGCAGGTCGAGGAGGGCCGTGCGAACGCGCTCGGTACATGGGTTGGAAGCGGCGGCAACGGCGGCGGCAAGAGTCTGATGTTCAACGGGCACATGGACACCTCCTACTCCGGCCGCGAGCCGTGGCTGAAGAATGTGCCCGGATTCCAGCCGCAGGCGTTCGTGAAGAACGGGCGCCTCTACGGGCTCGGGGTCTCGAACATGAAGGGCGCGCTCGCCTGTTACGTCGAAGCGGTGCGCGCCCTCCAGGAGGCGGGCGTGCGCCTGCGCGGCGACGTGCTGATCGCCGCGGTCTGCGGCGAGATCGAGAAAGCACAGTACGGATCGGCGCAAGGCTCTGAATATCGCGGATATGCGGCAGGTACACGGTTCCTCGTCTCGCACGGCGGCGTCGCCGACATGTGCCTGCTCGGCGAGCCCACCGAGGGCAAGGTCGTGCTCGGCCACTACGGGGCGCTCTGGCTGCGCATCCGCACGCACGGGGACTTCATCCACACGGCGTTCAGCGAGGGCAGGCGCGACCGGAATTCGATCCTGCGCCTGCACGAGGTGACGAGCGCCGTGCTCGACTGGATTCCCACCTGGGAGGACGACCCCTCGAACGGCTACCGCGGCGCGAAGGCGATCGTCAACGTCGGTGCCGTCTCCGGCGGCTTCGGCTGGCGCGTCTCGCGCACGCCCCACCACGCCGACCTCTTCCTCGACGTCCGCGTCCCGCCCACGAAGCCGATGGCCGCCGCGCGGCGCGAGGTGCTCGAGCTCGTCCGCTCGCTTGCCGCGCGCTTTCCTGACTACGGCGTTGAAGGCGAGGTGTACGTGACGGCGCCGGGAGCCGAGATCGACGAGGGCCACGAGCTCGTTGCCGCAGTCGACTCCGCTCACGCGGAAGTGTTCGGAGAGGCGCCGGGTCGCGATGTCACCCGCTGGTTCAGCGACGCGTCCGCGCTCACCCGCTACGGAATCCCGACGGTGAACTACGGCACGTCGACCGGCCTGATGAACGTGGAGCTCGGCGAGAACCTCGACATCGACGGGCTCGTCAAGACGGCCGAGACGTATGCGCTCATTGCGCAGCGGATCTGCGCGTGAAGCTCGTCACCTACGACGACGTCAAGGTCGGTCGCGTCGACGGGGAGGAGGTCGTGCGCCTCGACGTTCCGACGATGCGGGAGTACTTCGAGCGCGGCGGCGCGGACGACACCCCGGAGCTCACGCCGCTCGCGGACGTGAGCCTGCGCGCGCCGATCGTCCCGAAGAAGTTCTTCCACACCGCCGGCAACTTCCGCGAGCACGAGACCGAGTCCAAGAACGTCGACTGGTCGCACGCGATCGCGCCGTGGATCAACTTCTTCCAGAACGTCGACGCGATCGTCGGTCCGGATCAGCCGATCATCTATCCGGAGCACCTGACCGAGGAGCTCGACTACGAGCTCGAGCTCGCGGTGGTGCTGAAGAAGGCGGGCAAGTGGTTCTCGCCGGAGGAGGCGGCCGACTACATCGGGGGCTACGTCATCTTCAACGACATCACGGCCCGCGACATCCAGCGCGGCGAGATGCGGTCGGGCGTCTTCAGCTTCTGCAAGGCGATCGACACCTTCTGCCCGCTCGGCCCGTGGATCGTCACGCCGGACGAGATCCCCGATCCGCACGACCTGCGAATGGAGCTGCGCGTGAACGGCGAGACGCGTCAGGAGTCGCACTCGGGGCGCATGAGCGTGACGATCCCGGAGATCCTCTCCAACTTCTCGGGCCTCGGCTACTCGGCGGGTGACGTCCTCTCGACCGGAACGGTCGCCGGCGTCGCGGGCTTCAAGTCGAAGGAGGAGCGGCTGCGCCTCTACCTGAAGCCCGGCGACGTGATCGAGGCGGAGATCGAGCGGATCGGGGTGCTGCGCAACCCGGTGATCTCGTGGCGGGAGGGACACGGTACGCCGCCCCCACCCCGCGTGCGGCCGTGGGGCGAGGACGTTTAGTGCACCATTCCGAAAGTCTCGCGCGCCCTGGCGGCTGCAAAGCTGCGCCGGGCTGTGTCCTCGGTCGCCCCGATAGAACACCGCTATCGGGGCTCCCTGCGTCCTTGCCCGGCTTGCTTTTCGCCT
>JALYLO010000016.1 GCA_030774175.1 Actinomycetota bacterium | reverse complement strand
GCAACCGCCCACTCAGGATCTCTGGTTCGGGTTCGGGCCTGCGCACGAGGTCAAGCGGAAGCTGCTGACGTTCTGGCACTCGGTGAAGTTCCTCGTCGACTACGGCAACATCGAGGGCTTCGCCCCGTCGTGGGAGACGCTCGACCCGGCCGAGCTCGTGAACGGCGGTGGGCTGCGCCCGCTCGACCGCTGGCTCGTCGAGCGGACGAACCAACTGGTGGTGGAAGCGACGGCCGCCTACGAGGCGACCCTGACGATCGATGTGATTCGCGCGTTCGAGTCGTTCGTCGACGACTTGTCGAACTGGTACATCCGCCGTTCGCGGCGTCGCTTCTACTCGTTCGACGAGGCGGCGTTCCGGACGCTCTGGTTCGCGCTCGTCCAGTCGCTGCGCGTCGTCTCACCGGTCATGCCCTTCCTCTCCGAGCACCTCTGGCTGAACCTCGTTCCCGACGGGCCTGGGTCCGTGCACCTCGCACCATGGCCCGACATCGTCGAGCCGGACCGCGAGTTGCTCGCCGAGATCGCCGAGGTCAGGCGGGTCGTCGAGCTGGGCCGGCAGGCCCGGTCGTCGTCGCGGCTGAAGCACCGCCAGCCGCTGCGGCGGCTCGTCGTCGACGGCGCCTCCGGCCGGGCCGCGGGTCACGTCGACGAGATCGCCGAGGAGTTGCGGGTGAAGGACGTCGAGTTCGGCGAGGTCGAGGCATCGGAGCTCCGCGTCAAGCCGAACCTGCCGGTGCTCGGCCCGAAGCTCGGCGCGGGCCTGCCTGACGTGGGCGAGCGGCTCGCGCGCGGCGAGTTCGAGGAGCTCGAGGGCGGGCGCTTCCGGGTCGGCGATCACGTGCTGGAACCGGAGGAGGTTCTGGTCGAGCGAGTGGGACGCGACGGGTGGACGGTTGCGAGCGGGGACGGCGTCACGGTTGCGCTCGACAATGCGCTCGACGACGAGCTGCTCCTCGAGGGACGGCTCTACGACCGCATCCATGAGGTGAACGTGCTGCGGAGGGAGTCCGGCCTCGCGGTCACCGACCGCATCAAGCTGCGCCTCCCCGACCAGGATCTGCTTGCGCATTACCGCGACCGGCTGGCGGGTGAGACACTGGCTGTCACGGTGGAGCTCGGCGACTTGACGATCGAGAAGGCATGAGGTGCACGCTCCTGCTGGTCGCTGTCCTCGCACTTGCGGGCTGCGGCAGCAAGGCCTCTGTACCCAGCGACGATCCGGGCAAGTTCGCCGTGAAGGTCGTGAATCTGCTGCTTGCCAATCACTACGCGCAGGCCTGGGGCGATCTGCATCCGGAGGACCAGCGTGTCGCTCCCCTCGCCGAATACGTCGGGTGCGAGACGCGGACACCGATCATCGCGCGGCCGCGTGCGATCAAGGTGGTGACGGTCGTGAACGAATCGGTAGGGCTCGGGAACGGGAAGTTCGTCGACAGCAGGGCCGTCGACGTCCGGTTCTCGTTTGCGGGTGGCTTCAAGCTGACGCACACGGTGCACGTCGTGGCCGAGGACGGGCACTGGCGGTGGATCCTTCCGTCCTGGCGTTTCCGCGACTACCGGGCCGACCGCTGCCCGTCGGACGCGGGCTCGGGCCCGCCGGCGCAGCAGAGCTGAGCCGAGCTGCGGTTCAGGTTTGAGCTTCCGCGAGTGCGAGCTCGCGGCGCAGTTCCACCGGCAGGCGGAACTCGACGTCCTCGTCGACGAGCCGGTAGGGCGCGATGTCGCTGACGCCGTGCGCGCGGAACCAGTCGCAGACGCGCTCGACGAGCTTCTCGGGCGCCGACGCGCCAGAGGTGACGCCGACGACCTCGATGCCGTCTGTCCACGCCTCGTCGATCTCGGTCTCGTCGTCGATCAGGTGCGCGGCGACCCCGGCGGCGCGCGCGGTCTCGACGAGACGGTTCGAGTTCGATGAGTTGCGGGAGCCGATCACGAGCAGGAGGTCGATCTCGCCGAGCATCTCCTTGACGGCCCATTGCCGGTTGGAAGTCGCATAACAGATGTCTTCCTTCTTCGGCGCGTAGATCGAGGGGAAGCGTCGGCGAAGCGCCGTGATGATCTCCGAGGTCTCGTCGACCGACAGGGTCGTCTGCGTCACGTAGGCGAGCTTCGGGTCGGGCGGGAAGTCGAGCGCATCGACGTCCGTGACGGACTCGACGAGGACAATCGCGTCGGGAGCCTCGCCCATCGTCCCCACGACTTCTTCGTGCCCCTGGTGTCCGATCAGCACGACCGTGTAGCCGTCGGCCGCGTACCGGCGCGCCTGCACGTGCACCTTCGTGACGAGCGGGCACGTCGCGTCGATCGTGTTCAGCTGCCGCGCCGCGGCGTTCGTGTGCACCGAGGGTGCGACCCCGTGCGCCGAGAACACGACCGTCTCGCCTTCAGGCACCTCGGTCTCCTCGTCGACGAAGACGGCCCCGCGCGCCTCGAGGTCGCGGACGACGTGCAGATTGTGGACGATCTGCTTGCGCACGAAGACCGGCGGCCCGTAGAGGTCGAGCGCCTTCTCCACGGTCTCGACCGCGCGCTCGACGCCGGCGCAGTAGCCGCGCGGCGACGCAAGAAGGACTTTCGAAACCACGCGGCCATCGTAGCCACCAGGTGTTGGTGTCTGACTCCGGGCTCAAGCGTCGGGATCGCGCCGAGCTACGAAAAGGTGTCAGACACGTTTGCGAACTGCAGCGCGGGCTCGCAGCTCACACGAGGTGTCAGACACCAGACAAAGAAGCCCGCTGCTTCGGGGGGTCGTCAGCAACGGGCCTCTCGTGATGGCTACACCGCGACAGATGGCCAGGTCGAGCGCGCCGCGGTGCGCATCGCCCAGTGAGTGGACGGTATCGCCGCAGGCCTCCTCGGGGAATAGGCCGAGCGGCCCATCTTTGCAACCGGGACCCGTATGTCGGTGCGCCGGGAAGCGATGGGCGTACGATTTGCGCTCCCAGTGTCCGCAGCAACGAAAGCGATCGTCCTGAATGCGGTGCCGCTGTTGGCTCTCGCGACCGTCTACGGGGCCGTGGCCGCAGGGCTCCTGGCCGCGCTCTGGCGCGACCGTCGGCGCGCCCACCCGCTTGACTGGGCTGTTGTGCTCGTCTTTGCGGGGATCGCGGCCGCGGTTGCGATCTTCGGCCTGCTCGTCGCCTACGAGCGACGGCCGTTCGGGGGCCATGTCTGGGTCTCGCTCGGGGCGGTGCTCGCCGCCCTTGCGCCGGCGTTGCTCCTGCTCGCCCGGTGGGGAGACCGGGCGTTCGTCGTCGGCGGAATCGGACGCACGCAGGAGGCGGAGGACCGGGTCTCGGCGCGCGACCGCGAGCTCGAGGTGGTGGCCGAGGTCTCGCACGCCCTCGTGCGGGCTGCCACTCCGAGAGCCGTCGCGCAGCCGCTCGTGCGCCAGGTGACGGAGCTCCTGGGCGTCGGCTTTGCAGGGGCCGTGATCGTCTCCGACGACGCGAGCCATGCCGACGGCGTCTATGCCGAGCTCGACGGACGCGAAGCCGGCTGGTGGTGCGACGTCCCGGTCGACCTGCACGACGAGCCGTCGGGCATCGCAAGCGCCGTGTTCGACGCAGCTCCCGTCACCGTTTACGACGTCGCGAGCTCACCGCTCGTCAGCTCCCGGCTCGCCAAGCTCGTCGGCGCCTGTAGCGGCGCCTGGATCCCGATGATCGCCGAGGAGCGGGTGATCGGCGTGCTCGCCGTCGCATCGACAGACGCGAAGCGGGCGTTCTCGACCGACGAGGTCGCGCTGCTCCAGGCCGTCGCGGGGGAAGCAGCACTCGCTCTCGAGCGCCTGCGCTCGTCGGCCGCGCTCTCGACCGCGCTCGGTCGCGAGCAGACCGTCGCCGCGATCACTCGCCGCATCCGCAGCGAGCTCCACCCCGACGGCGTAGTCGGCGCCGCGCGCCAGGAGCTACGGCGCGCGTTGCAGCTCGATCGCTGCGAGATCGTGCTCGGCGCTGCACCGGACGGCGGCACCCCGATCGTCTCCCACGGCGAGCGAACCGGCGCACTCTTCGTCGAGCGCGCATCACCGCTCGACGAGGGAGAGAGGTTTCTCGTCGACACCGTCGCGGACGAGATCGGCGCTTCGCTGCAGACCGCGTGGCTCCTCGCAGAGAACCAGCGCAGACTCGAGCAGCAGGGAGCGTTGCTGCACGCGGCCGAGGTGGTGACGAGTGAGCTCGACCTCGAGAGCGTGCTGAAGCTCCTCGTCGAGGAGGTGACGAAGCTGCTCGACGCCGACGCGGCCGATTGCTACCTGCTCGACCGCGAACGTGGAGTGCTGCGCTGCGCGGCCGTGCACGGCTTCACGCAGGACCTCGTCGGGTTCGAGTTCCCATTCGCGCAGGGGATCGCCGGTGCCGCGCTTCGCGAGGTGCGTCCGGTCAGCTCCGAGGACTACGGCGCGATCGCCGAGCCGGTCCCCAATCCGGCCTACGCCGGCTTCTCGCGCGCCCTCGTCGCGCCGGTCATGTGGGCGGGTGAGACGCGTGGCGTGCTCGGCATCGGAATGCGCGACGCGACACGCACCTTCTCCGCGGCGGACGTCGAGCTGCTCGAGGCCTTCGCGTCGCTCGCCTCGCTCGCACTGCGCAATGCTGAGAGCTTCGCGGACTCGTCCCGCCAGGCGCGAATCCAGCGCGGCTTCTACCGGATTGCGACCCTGCTCGGTGAGCCGCTCTCGCTGGCCGAGACCTACGACGCGGCGGCCCAGGCCGCCGCAGAGGCCCTCGGGGGCGACTTTGCGGCAGTCCTCGTGAAGGCGGGGGCCGAGCTGCAGCTCGTCGGCGGCCATGCGTTGCCGGAGGCGGTAAAGGCGCTCCAGCTGCCGCGTGCCGTGCTCGAGGCGGCCGACGACGGCCAGATGCTCGCCGCGACGTCCGTCGCGGACGACGAGCGTTTTGACGCGTCGTGGCGAAACGGCCCCGTCGCGTCGCTGCTCGCGATCCCGGTGCCGGGCGAGCGGTCCGGGATCGTGCTCGTCCTCTTCGGCGAGGCGCGCGACTTCGCGCGCGACGACCTCGAGCTCGCGCAGCAGGTGGCGGGCGCGGCCCGCGGCGCACTCGACCGGAGCCGCCTCTTCGAGGCGGAGCGCAACGCTCGGTCGCTCTCGCAGCAGCTCGCGCGGACGGCCGGCCTGCTCTCGACCGAGCTCGATCCGGTGGCGGTGCTCGAAGCCGTTGT
Source organism: Actinomycetota bacterium (assembly GCA_030774175.1). The sequence goes on along the minus strand of JALYLO010000016.1, from coordinate 1,931 downwards.
CGAGGCGGCGGCGGAGCTTCTCGGTGCCGATGCAGCCGCGCTCGCGAAGCTCGAGGGCGACGAGCTGATCGTGACATCCGCCGTCGGTGAGGATGCCGAGCAGGCGCTCGGCGCTCGCTCGTCGTCGACCGGCTGGGTCGCAGGCGACGTCGTCCAGTCCCGCACGCCCATGGCGTACGAGGACACCGCGTCAGACGAGGGGCTTGTGGAGTCGGATGCGCTGCTCGCGGCCGGGCACCGCGCCTACCTCGGCGTGCCGTTGACGGTGCGCGACGGAGTCCTCTACGGCGTGCTCTCGGTCTACGCGAGGGAGCCCCGCGCATGGCGCGAGGAGGAGATCCAGGCGCTCGGAGCACTCGCGGCGAGTGCATCGGTCGCGCTGTTGAACGCGGAGCTGTACCAGCGCGTTGCTGTCGAGCGCGAGCAGAGCGTTGCCATCCTCGCGAATGTCGCGGACGGGATCGTGGCCGTCGACCGCGACGGCCACGTCGTGCTGTGGAACCACGCGGCCGAGGAGATCACGGGCGTCCCGGCGGACGAGGCGATCGGTCGGACGACGGCGCAGGTCCTCCAGCGCGATCTCGAGTCGGAGGGTGGCGGCACGAACCGCTCGATTGCGATACCGCGCGCAGGAGCCGATGTCTGGCTGTCCTTGTCGGAGGCTGTGATGCGCGACCCGACGGGCGCGGTTGCCGGCCGCATCTTCGCCTTCCGCGACATCTCGTCGGAGCATGTCGTCGAGCAGATGAAGTCTGACTTCGTCTCGACCGTCTCGGTCGAGTTGCGCACACCGCTGACCTCGATCTACGGCTTCGCTCAGACACTCCTGCGCGAGGACGTCGCGTTCGGGGAGCCGGAGCGGCGGACGTTCCTCGAGTTCATCGCGCGAGAGTCCGAGCGCCTTACGGCGATCGTCGACGCCCTCCTGAACGCCGCCCGGCTCGATACGGGCGACCTCACGGTTTCGCTGGAGTCGACAGACGTCGGGCGGGTCGTGGAGAGCGTGCTCGCCGCCGCGGCCGCGGACGCAAATGGGCACCGGCTCCTCGCCGAGGTCGCGGACGCGCCCGCAGCGCAGGCCGACCCCGACAAGCTCCGGCAGGTGCTCGACCAGCTCGTCTCGAATGCCTTGAAGTACTCTCCTGCAGGCGGCACCGTCGTGGTGACGGCGCGCAGGCTCGACGACACGGTCGAGGTGGCGGTCGCCGACGAAGGGGCGGGTGTGCCGGTGGCCGAGCGCGAGCGGATTTTCTCGAAGTTCTACAAGGCGGGCGACGCGCAGGCTCGCGGGACGGGTCTCGGCCTCTTTATCGCGCAGGGGCTGGTGCAGGAGATGGGCGGCCGGATCTGGGTCGATTCGGAGGAGGGGAAGGGCGCGCGGTTCGCGTTCGTCCTGCCGCTTGCAGAGGATGGGGTGAGATTTCCGAGCGTGGGGGGATAAGCGGCCAATGGCCTTGAGAGTTCTGGTGATCGACGACGAAGCCCCGATCCGGCTCCTCTGCCGGGTCAACCTCGAGGCGGAGGGGATGGAGGTGCTCGAGGCAGCGGACGGGCCGAGCGGCCTGGAGAAGGCGCGCTCGGAGACCCCGGACGTGATCCTCCTCGACGTGATGATGCCCGGGCTCGATGGTTGGAGGGTCGCCGAGGAACTGCTCGACGACGGGCGGACCGACGCGATCCCGATCGTCTTCCTGACCGCGCGCGCCGAGCTGCGCGACCGTGCGCGCGGGATCGATCTCGGCGGCGTCGATTACGTCACGAAGCCGTTCAACCCGGTCGAGCTGGCGCCGCTCGTGCGCGAGCTGACGGCGCGAGTCGAGCGCGGCGAGCGGGACGACCTGCGCCGCGAGAAGCTGACCGAGCTGCGCGCGATGCTCGAGCGCGCCTAAGAACTCTCAAAAGGCTCATCTCGCGGTCTGGGCGAGGCCGAT
>JALYLO010000015.1 GCA_030774175.1 Actinomycetota bacterium | reverse complement strand
GTGTGCACCAGCATCTCCGGGTGGTTGCACACCTGCTTCAGGTGACCGAGCATGGCCAGCACGGCGCCCCGCCGCCCGAAGCGGTCCTCGTGCGCCTCGACGCGCGGCAGCCAGTTGTCGACCGTCGCCTGGTAGAGGCTCGCCTGCTCGATCGTCAGCCGGCAGTAGTCCTTCGCGACCGTGATCGGCGGCAGGTCGAGCTCGACCTCCGGATCGTCCTTGGCCCGCCGCAGCATGAACGGCCGCACGATCGCCCTCAGCCGCTCCAGCGCCTGCTCGTCGTTGCCGAGCTGGATCGGGTTCGAGAACGTGCGTGCATACGCCTCGCGCGAGCCGAGCAGCCCCGGGTTGAGGATGTCCATCAGCGCCCACAGTTCGCCCAGATGGTTCTCGATCGGCGTGCCCGTCATCGCCACGCGCCGCCGCGCCCGCAGCAGCCGCAGCGCACGCGCGCGCTTCGTCTGCGGGTTCTTCACGTCCTGTGCCTCGTCGAGCAGCAGGCGGTCCCACGCGACGCGCGACAGCGTTTCGACGTCGCGCGTGGCGATGTCGTAGGACGTGATCACCACGTCCGTGACGCGCACCGCGTTGAGCAGCGCCGCATCGGAGAGGCGGTCGCTCCCGTGGTGCAGGTGCACGCGCAGCCCCGGCGCGAACCGCGCGACCTCCGCCACCCACTGCCGCGCCACGCTCATCGGGCAGACGACGAGCGTCGGCCCCAACGCCTCGCGCCCCAGCTCCTCGCGTTCCGAGACGAGCATCGCGATCGCCTGGATCGTCTTCCCGAGCCCCATGTCGTCGGCCAGGATCGCCCCGATCCCGAGATCGCCCAGCAGGCGCAGCCAGCCGTGCCCGCGCTCCTGAAACGGGAACAGGTCGAACGCCATCCCCGCCGGCGTCGGCATGGGCTTGAAGCGCGCGTCGCCGTCGAGCAGGTTCGCGAGCGGCGTGTCGAGGGCCACCTCCCCCAGCTCCAGGCCATAGTCGTCGGTCTCGAGCCCGGACACCGCGCGCACGAGATCGACGATCCCCGCGCCGCTGCGGCGGCGCTCGAGGAATTTCAAAGCGCGCTCGACGTCGGTGTGGCGCAGCGCATGCCAGCGGCCCGCGACGCGGACGACCGGCGTCTTCGCCGCCGCGAGTGCTCTGAGCTCCTCGTCGCTCAGCTCGACGTCGCCGACGGCGACGCGCCAGTCGAAGCTCGCGATCGCCTCGGTCGAGAGGAGCCCGCTCGAGTGCCGCGGCTCGCTCGTCGCGGTCAGGTTCGCGCGCAGCGTGCGCGACGAGCGCACCCACGCGGCCGGCAGCAGCACGGGCACACCCAGCTCCTCGAGCGACGGCATCAGCTCGCGCAGGAACGACGCGACCTCGTCGGCGGCAAGCTCGACGCTCGACGGCTCGTCCTCGTCGAACTCGATCCCGTGCTCGGCCAGGAGCGGCGCGAGCTCGGCCAGCTGCGAGTCCAGATCCTCGTACGGGTCGCTCGCGCGCACGAACGCGAACCCATCCTCGCCGCCGTGCCAGAGGAGGGCGACGGGCAGGCTGAGGGTCGGATCGTCCGCCGCGTGCAGCCACAGCTCGAGCACGAGGTCGCCGTCCGCCGCGCGCTCGTCGAGGTGCAGGCCCACTTTCCACGGCGAGGCCGTGATCTGCGCGAGGCCCTCGTCGACCCAGCGCGCGAGGCGCCCGGCGAGCGTCGCGTAGCTGTAGGTGGCCGGGAGCTCCGGGTCGGCCCGGGCGAGGCCGCTGAGGAACGCGTCGAGCGCCGGCGAGCGGCCGATCCGCGAGAGGCTACCGAGCTGCACGCCGGCCTCGATCAGCCGGTCGCGGGCGATCCGGTCGACGAGGTGCGGGTAGAGGCCGCCCGCAGCGGCCGCCCGGTCGCCGAGGAAGAACTCTGCACACACCGGCGGCAGCGCCGCGCCGATCCCCCTCAGCTCGGTCTGGAGGCTGTCGTCGAGCGTCGCGCCCCAGAACGCGAACCAGCTCGAGCCGCCGCGCGTCAGCTGCGGGTGCAGGAGCCCCTCCGAGACGGTGCGCCGCGCGAGCGCGACGAGCGCGAACGCCGCGCGCGTGCTGTCGCCGAGCGCAAGCTCGCCGGGCGGCCCGTCGGCCAGTTCGATC
>JALYLO010000014.1 GCA_030774175.1 Actinomycetota bacterium | reverse complement strand
CTCGATGCCCATGGAGGTACGGCCCAGGTACTTCTTCTCGACCCAGGTGCCGTACGTTTCGGCGACACGGTGGTCGTCGTCTGCGAGCAAGGTGAACGGTAGGTCGAACTTCTCCTTGAACTTCACGTGCGAGCGCTCGTCGTCGGGGGAGATGCCGAGCACAACCGCGCCCGCCCGCTCGAACTCGCCATAGGCGTCGCGGATGCCGCACGCCTGCGTCGTGCACCCCGGCGTATCGTCCTTGGGATAGAAGTAGAGCACCACCTGCCTGCCGCGCAGATCCGAGAGCTTGACGCTGTCCCCGCTGTCGCTTTTCAGCTCGAATAGCGGGGCGGGCTTTCCTTCCTCGACCACGTGGCGACCTCGCTCTCGTTAGTGGGTCAACCCCGATGCTAACGGCTCACCGAGCGGCCGCATTCCTAGGCGAGCTGAAAGGCCGCGAGCGGGAGATCCTGCGACTTGTTGCGCGCGGTCTGTCGAACGCCGAGATCGCGGCCGAGCTCGTACTAACCCACCGAGTGAGCGATGTCGGACGGCCCGTGCGCGGGCCGATAAGAGGCGTATGTCCGGGCCCCGCCCTTCCGGTGGACGCGACCTGCGCCTGGACGGCATCCGGGGGATCGCCATCCTCTTCGTCCTCCTGTATCACGCGCCGACGTCGATGCGGCTCCTGCCGACCGACAACCGGCTGCTTCCCGGCGGGTGGCTCGGGGTCGACGTCTTCTTCGTCCTCTCGGGATACCTGATCACGCGACTCCTGCTCGCCGAGCGGCAGGAGACGGGTCGAATCGACCGTAAGGCGTTCTACGCGCGCCGCGTCCGCAGGCTCCTTCCCGCCCTTGCCGTGCTCCTCGCGGCATGGCTGCTCGTGACGCTTGGCGGCTGGCTCGTGGTCGAGCGGCTCGGCGCGCCGTCGCATGCGGTCTCCGGCTCCCGTCTGGCGCTCGTCCCGGTCATCGGGGCGTTCGCCCTTCTCTACAACTGGCTGCTCGCATTCGGCGTTTCGACCCCGACCGGCATGGGGCACCTCTGGACGCTTTCGGTCGAGGAGCAGTTCTATCTCGCCTGGCCGACCGTGATGCTGTTCGCGTCGGCCCGGGCCAGGCAACCGGAGCGCGCCCTCCGGCTCCTCCTCGTGGTCGGGATCGCTCTCAGCCTGCTGCTGACCGTGGTCACAGTGAAGGGCGGGGCTCGGGACTTCGCCTACTTCTCATCGCCGACGAGCTGCCTGGGGTTGCTCGTCGGAGCCGCGACTGCGCTCCGACGGTCCACACGACGTATCCCCTTCGGAGCCGGCGCCGGCCTCACGGCGCTCGTCGCGTGCGTGTTGTTCGTTCCGGACAACAAGCCGGCTCTCCTCCCGTGGGCGGTCGTCGTCACGTGCGCTGCTACGGCCGCGCTGATTTCCGGCCGGGGGCCCCGGATCGATCGAATCCTCCAGTCAGCGTGGCTCCGGTACGCGGGCCGACGCTCGTACGCGATGTATCTGTGGAGCAGCCCACTCGCCTACGCGACCGTAGCCTGGGGAGGTCGAACCTGGCAGATGGACGTCGTGCTTGTCGCCTCGACGTTCATGCTCGCGGAGCTGTCGTGGCGCCTCGTCGAACGGAGGTTCCTGGTCGCACTGCCGAGACCTCGCAGAGAGGTCGTGAAACTGGATCCCTCAGGTTCGCCCGCGTAACCAGGCTCACGAGCTCGTTCCTCACCAACGGCTACGCCGTCGCAGCGGCACTCTCCCCGGACGGCGCGACGGTCGCGCTCCCCTCGATAGGTTTGTGCCCCAGCGATGCTAACGGCCCACCACGTCAACGCATTCCTCGTGATCGCGGTCTGCGCGCTCGCGTCGACGGCCGCACTGGTCGCGTGGCGCCGCCGTCGCGCGGGGAACCCCGTCGCCCAACTGCTCGCGCTCGCGCAGACCCTCGTCGTCGCGCAGGTCGCGCTCGGGCTTCTGCTGCTCTCCGACCACCGCCGGGCGGCCGACCACCTGCACTACGCCTACGGCGCCTTCGCGCTGCTGGCGGTGCTCTCACCGTGGCTCTACGCTCCGGCCGAGCCCCGCGCGCGGCTGCTCTGGTTCGGCTCCTCGACGCTCGTCGCGGCGGCTCTCGGCGTCCGCGCGTACATGACCGCATGAGAAGCATCAGCCCGTTTCTCCGCAACCTCCTGATCCTCGGCGTCGTCGCGCTCGGGATCGTGATCCTCAACCAGGAGACCGCGCTTGCGACTGCGGGCACGTTGCTGAAGTTCGCATTCTTCATCGTGATCGGGATTGTCGCCTACTTCTTCTGGCGCGACTTCGGCCGGCGGGAGATCGAGACGTGGCCGTCGCGGCAGCAGTGGGTCTTCTACTGCGCGATCGGCCTCTTCGTCGTCGATCTCGGCTGGTGGTTTCTCGGGCACCCTTCAGGCCGGAACGCGCTCGTCTTCTTCCTGGTCGCGGCCGCCTGCGTCTACGCGGCGGTGCGCACGTGGCGCGACCAGCGCCGCCTGGTCTGAGCGAGCGCGACCGCTTCGATCGAGCGCCTAACGATGGTCTTCGACGAGTGCCGAGACGCCGTCGAGGCGCGCGAGCGCCTCACGCGCCGGGAGATAATGACCGACGAAGATCGGCGTGTCGCGCTCCGTGTAGCGCGACGCCTCCGAATCGCGCAGGCGCAGCATCAGGTGCATGAAGTCGGCCGGCTCGTCGCACTCGAAGGCCGTCATGAACTCCTGGTCGTCGATCCCGAACGAGTACGTGGTGTGGTTGTGGATCGTCGGGAACTCGTCCCGGCCGATGCGGATGTGCTCGTCCATCGCACGCTGACGATCGTCTTCTGCGAGCGCGTACCAGGCTCGGATCTTCACGAACGGGTAGACGACGAGGTACGGCGATCCTTTCGGCGTGATCCGCCTGGCGCGCCGCGCCGAGGTGTACTGCGACGCCTTCGTCGTGGCGAGGTAGTTGTACGGCGTCTCGAGCCAGGATGCGAGGGGCGTGGCGTTCAGTGCCGCGCCGAGGTCGCCCAGGTCCTCGTACCGCTCCGTGATCTTCCAGAGGAAGAAGTCCACCTCGGGCCGCACGCCTGTTGTCGAGTAGAGCCGCAGCGCGTCGAATCGCGGGGTGAAGTCGTCCAGCACGTCGGCGAAGGCCTCCTTCGCCGCGCTCCGCTCCTCGACGGGCAGCCGGCGCCACGCCGGGTCGACCCGGAAGAAGGTGTAGGCGACGTACTGGCCGTTCGCTTTCCCCTCCGCGCTCACGCCGCGAACGTTACCCCCGCGGCGGCGGGCGGGCCCGCATTGAGGAGGGCCGTGGCGCTGCCCGAGACGGCGTGCGGGCCCGTAGCGAACTTCCCCGGGAGGAGCAAGGTCTTCGTCACGCGTCCGACGGCCGTGCCGCTCCAGCTGCGGGAGGAATCGAGCGTGACGGTGTACGAGCAGTCGATGGAGCACGTGAGAAAGACCTTCTCGCCGGGGTGCTTGCC
>JALYLO010000013.1 GCA_030774175.1 Actinomycetota bacterium | reverse complement strand
GCCGGTGCCGGCGATGTGGCGGCTGCCGATTCGTTGGATACGGAGGACGTGCGGGTCCTGGCCGAAGTTCGCGAGCTCGATCACTGTCATGCCGGGTTTCAGCTGGACCCGTGAGACGGAGAAGGAGAACTCGCGCGCGACGACTTGCATCCGGGTCGGTGCCGAGCCGGCCAGTGCGAAGGTTCCGAGCAGGACGAGCGCGAGAGCTTTCACTTGACGAGTTGCGGCCTTGCGAACCGCGACGCGCCTGGGATGATCCGCGTCGCGTCGAAGTCGAACCATTGCTCGAGCAGCGAGGCGTAGACGCCGCGGAAGTCCGTGGTTGCTCTCAGGTTGCCGTCACCGTCGAGCCCGGAGGCGAGGCCGGGAAATTCGCCCACCATCTGCCCGGTCGAGCGGGAACCGATCAGGAACGCCGTGCCGGCGGCTCCGTGGTCGGTTCCGCCGGAGCTGTTCTGCTTCGCCCGCCGGCCGAACTCGCTCCAGACGAGCGTGAGGACGCGGTCGGCGACGCCGCGGGCTTCGAGGTCACGCTGGAAGGCGAAGAGCGAGGACGCGGTCGTGTCGAGCGCCGACGCAAGCGCCGTGGCCTGGCCGGCGTGTGTGTCGTATTCGCCGGCCGCTTCGAGTGCGACGCACTGCAAGGGCAGGCCGGCGGAGATCATCGCGGCGAGACCGCGCAGCCGGGTCGGGAACGCATCGCCCGTCGGGTAGGTGACGGGCCCCGGAGCGGCGGCGTTGCCTGCGAAGGGCCCGAGCTGGCGTCGCAGCCGGTCGGCCTGGGTCGTTATCGATGCCGCCGTTCGCAGCGCCGGGTCGTGCTGAGCCGCTGCGCCGAGGCCACCGACGGCATCCAGCATTCGCTCCTCCACCTGGCCCCAGACGCCGGGAACCCAGAAGTCGTATTGATCCGGTCCGTCGATCGCCGCGACGGGCACCCGCGATGTCGCCAGCGTCGGCTGCAACGAGCCGGTCAGCGACAGACCCTGGAGCGGGTTGTCCTGGGCCCCTGTCGCGTCGAGGTAGCGTCCCAGCCAGCCCGTCAGCAAGCGGCTGTCGGTCGCACCTACCTCCCAGAAGTGGCGAGAGGTGAAGTGCGACTGGTCGGGGTGGTCGTAGCCAACGGCCGGCAGCACCGACACCTTGCCCTCGGCGTGCAGCTCGGCGATCGGTGCCAGGGACGGGTGCCAGAGGAGGCGACTGTCGTCGGCGAAGGCACTGCCGCCGCTGACCGCGAGCTGCGGGCGCAGCGTGCGGTACAGCGGGTCGCCGTCGGGGTAGAGCATCGAGAGGGCATCGGCACCGCCCTGAAGAAACACGGTGACGAGGATTGGTCGTTGTGGCCCGGCCGCGGCAGCGGCGATGCCCTCGTCGAAGTAGCCGAGCTTGCCGAGACCGTAGACCGCAAGCGCGACGCCGAGCGATCTGGCGACGAACGTGCGGCGCGTCAGTCCCGTGCCCGCCGGGGTGGGCATACCAGGCTCGATTGCGGGCAGCCCTTTCCCCGCGACGGCGCGAAGGACGTCGGCGCGGGTGCACTCGTCACACGAGACGCGTGTCACGAGGTCTGCACGTCCGGTGAGACGGCGATCAGTTGGCGCAGTGCGTTCTCAACGAGCACGGGGTACTGCCGGCGCTTCCATTGCTCTCGGCCGGCGTCGGCGAGCGCCGCCTGTGCGAAGTGTTCGAGCGCCGCCCGCGTGCCCCGTGTTATTTCAGGGTGGTTCCAGAACGCGAGCGCCTTCACGACGAGGCCTGCCGCGTCGGCCGGTTCGTTCCGCGGGGGCTTCGCCGGGTCGAGGTGGTGGTCGCGCAGGATCCGCTGGACGCCGATCCAGCGCCCGCGATAGGTGGCGGTGTCGAGCCAGCGGGAGTCGTCCCAGCCGGCGACGTTCGGCGGGTAGAAGAGCTGCTGCCCCGAGAGGCGTCCGATCCACGCCCAGTCGGTGGTCGTCACGCCGGCGCCGATGCGACGCAGGAGCCCGGCCTGGTGCACGATCGGGGGCTTGACCATCCGGGGTCCGTCGATCAGGTCAGGGTGCTTGAGGATTGCCTCGAGCACGGGCCTGATCTGCCGGCCGCGCCGGTAGATCGCCTCCAGTCCCGCACGAGTTGAAGCGTCCGGCTCGGTGGGCACGAAGTAGGCCCAGAGCTTGTCGACGAAGAACGAGGCGTGGGCGGGATGGTTGACGCAGAGGTGACACGCGTCCTTCCAGGCGAAATGGCCACGCTTGCGAAAGACGTGCTTGACACCCTGGTCGTGGCGCGCCGGGTCGAAGTGGAAGTTGTACTGGCCGCGTCCTTGCCGCCATTCGCTCTGCCACCCGGTCAGCGCCCGCGCCTGCTCGCGCACGTCCTGCTCGCTGTAGGCGCCGCGGTCGGCGCCGAGCGTGAACAACTCCATCATCTCGCGCGCGTAATTCTCGTTCGGCGCTCCCTTGACGTTCCCGGTGCCGTTCAGCCACAGAAGCATCGCCGGATCCTTCGTGATGTCGAGCAGGAGTTGCTCGAACGAGCCGAGCCCGTGCATGCGGAAGAGCCTGTTCTGGCGGAGCATCAGTGCCTGATCGCCGACTCCGTCGTTGGAGGTCGCGAACCAGTCATGCCACACGAGCGCCATTCGCTCCTGGAGCGGCCGTGACGTGCGAACCATCCGGTCGAGCCACCAGCAGTGGTCGTGTCCCCACGCATCCGCCGGCGCAAGCGGTCGTCCCTTGTCGTCGTGCGGAGCACGACCTATGAGCCGTTCCCGCCCGGGGGTGAGCAGTGATCGAACAGCAGCCTCCAGGCCCAGGCTGGCCAGGGTGACGGCCTCGCCGCGCCGCGGTCCGAAGCCCGCACGCCAAAGCAGCCGCTCCGCCTGTGAGCTCTTGAAGACGCCCTGGTAGACGGGAACCGCCACACGGAGATCTTCGGAATGCGCGTCAGCCCGCTCGATCCCCGAAAAGGGGGCCGGAGCGAGCTCGCCGGAGCCGTCCATCCGAGACACGGCCGGTGGCAGTCACAGTGGGGTCCACTTGGCACGGAAGACGTGTCCGCCACGGCGCTGCGGGCGAGACACGGCTGGTGGTGACACGGCTGGTGGCAGACACAGTGGGGTCCACTTGGCACGGAAGACGTGTCCGCCACGGCGCTGCGGGCTAGTGTCCGCCGATGGCTCGCACCACCGGCGATCGTGGCCGCGGAGCGGGCGGGGATCAGCTTCTCCGTTCACGCCTACGAGCACGACCCGAACGCGGGGTCGTACGGCCTCGAGGCCGTGGAGCGCCTTGGCCTCGAGTCGGCTCGCGTCTTCAAGACGCTCGTGGTGGAGGTGGACGGCAAACTGGCCGTTGCGATTGTCCCCGCCGCCGCCCAACTCGACTTGAAGGCCTTTGGCGGCAAGCGGGCGGCTCTCGTCGATCGGACGCGGGCGGAGAGGGCGACGGGTTACGTGCTCGGCGGGATCTCGCCGCTCGGGATGCGGAAGCCGCTTTCGACAACGCTCGACGCATCGGCGTTCGAGCATGCGACGATCTACGTCAGCGCGGGGCGGCGCGGTCTCGAGCTCGAGCTCGACCCGCGCGACCTCGCTCGTCTCACCGACGCGACGATGCGCTCCGTCGCGCGCGGTTGACAACCGGCGAGGACAGGCCGCCGGAGCCCTTCGGCTCGAAGGCGACACGCGTATGTGGTCGATCGTTGCCGTCAGGAGCCGAGTAGGCTGCCCGAAACGGTTAACCCGAAAGGGAGGTGGCTCGATGCGTCTCGAGATCGTTCGCCGGTTGGTTCCCGCCTTCATCTTGCTGGCGACGCTCTGTCTGCTCCTCGCCGCCTGACGGTAACCGACGCCCCCGTGCGGGGCGACCAGGCCTGATCGCGGTGACGCTCGACGACAGTGGCATCGGCACCATTCCGCAGCTCCTGTTGCGTCGCCTGGACGATCTCGGCGTCGTGCTGGCACACCGTGGCGACGCGCTGGCTCTCATCGGGCTGGGATCTGTCGGCCGCGACCTCGAGCGGCTCGACGATCATTCCGACCTCGATTTTTTCGTCGTGGCCGAAGACGGAGCCAAGCGGCGCTACCTGGAAGCTCTCGACTGGCTCGAGACGCTTGCTCCCGTCGCGTTCAGCTTCGCCAACACCGCCGACGGTCGCAAGGTGTTGTTCGCGGATGGCCTGTTCGCCGAATACGCAATCTTCACCGTCGATGAGCTGCGCCAAAGCTCGTTCCCTCCGGGTCGGATCGTGTGGCAGCGTCCCGATGCCCCAGCCGGCCTAGAGTTCGCCGGGCGGCTGCCGGCTGCTTCGCCGCATGACACCGTCGCCTTCCAGGTGAACGAAGCGCTGACGAACCTCTACATCGGTCTTCAGCGCGAAGCGCGCGGCGAACGACTCGCCGCCACACGTCTCATCC
>JALYLO010000012.1 GCA_030774175.1 Actinomycetota bacterium | reverse complement strand
GCGACAAGGAGCGCAAGCTCACGCAGAAGAAGCGCGAGCTCGAGGAGCAGTGGCGCGAGACCGAGCAGACCGAGCAGCCCGAGATCGGCAAGGAGGAGATCGCCGACATCGTCTCGATGTGGACGGGGATCCCCGTGTTCGAGCTGACCGAGGCCGAGTCACTGCGGCTCGTCCGCATGGAGGAGGAGCTGCACAAGCGCGTCATCGGCCAGGACGCCGCGATCATCGCCGTGTCGAAGGCGATCCGTCGCGCCCGCGCGGGCATCAAGGACCCGAAGCGGCCCACCGGCTCGTTCATCTTTCTCGGGCCGTCAGGCGTCGGGAAGACCGAGCTCGCGCGCACGCTCGCCGAGTTCTTGTTCGGCGACGAGGACGCGATGATCCAGATCGACATGTCGGAGTACATGGAGAAGCACGCCGTGTCCCGGCTCGTCGGCTCGCCGCCCGGCTACATCGGCTACGACGAAGGCGGGCAGCTGACCGAGGCCGAGTCACTGCGGCTCGTCCGCATGGAGGAGGAGCTGCACAAGCGCGTCATCGGCCAGGACGCCGCGATCATCGCGGTGTCGAAGGCGATCCGGCGCGCCCGGGCCGGCATCAAGGACCCGAAGCGGCCCACCGGGTCGTTCATCTTCCTGGGCCCGTCGGGCGTCGGGAAGACGGAGCTCGCGCGCACGCTCGCCCAGTTCCTCTTCGGCGACGAGGACGCGATGATCCAGATCGACATGTCGGAGTACATGGAGAAGCACGCCGTGTCCCGGCTCGTCGGCTCGCCTCCGGGCTATATCGGGTACGACGAAGGCGGCCAGCTGACCGAGGCGGTGCGCCGCAAGCCCTACTCCGTCGTGCTCTTCGACGAGATCGAGAAGGCGCATCCGGACGTCTTCAACATCCTGCTGCAGATCCTCGAGGACGGGAAGCTCACCGACTCCCAGGGGCGCAAGGTCGATTTCCGCAACGTGATCGTGATCATGACCTCGAACATCGGCTCCGGCGCGATCTCGAAGAACGTCTCACTCGGCTTCACGCTCTCGAGCGAAGAGGGCCTGACCTACGACGACATGAAGAACCGAGTGATGGGCGACCTGAAGAAGTCGTTCCGCCCAGAGCTCCTGAACCGTATCGACGAGATCATCGTCTTCCCGAAGCTCGCCCGCGACGAGATCCTGCAGATCGTCGACCTGATGCTGAACCGGCTGCGCGTGCAGATGGCCGAGCACGAGGTGACGATCGAGCTGACCGCCGAGGCGAAGGACCTGCTCGTCGAGAAGGGCTACGACCCGGCGATGGGGGCGCGGCCGCTGCGCCGTGCGATCCAGCGCTTCATCGAGGACCCGCTCGCGGACTTCGTCCTCGGCCGGTCGCTCGAGCCCGGCTCGACGATCCTCGTCGCCCGCCGAAACGAGGAAGAGGTCGATATCACGGTGGTGCCACCGGCTCCCCCGGAGGCGATCGGAGTGTCCTCGACGCCCGACGCGCCGCCGGAGGATCTCAGCCTCCCGACCGAGTAGCTGCGAGTCTCAGGCGAGCTGCCAGACGTCGTCGCGCAGGAGCGGGACGACGGCTCCGTCCGGCAGCACGGCGTCGACGTCGACCTCGGGGCCGCCGACCATGAAGTCGGTGTGAACCGTCGAGTCGTTGACGCCCTCGCCCGGTTCGCCTTCGACCGCCTCGGCGTAGGCGCTCCCGTAGGCGACGTGACAGGTCGCGTTCTCGTCGAAGAGCGTTTCGAAGAAGATGAGGCCGGTCCGCCCGATGCGCGAGGTGCCGTCGACGAGCGCGACTTCTCCCAGGTACCCGGCGGTCTCGTCGGAGGCAAGCTGACCGTGAATCACGTCGGCGCCCTCGTCGGCCTGCACGTCGGCGATCCGGCCGCCTTCGAAGCGGACAACCAGCCCCTTCACGATGCGGCCGTGGATCGCGAGCGGTCGCGTCGACTGCACGGTCCCCTCGGTGCGGCGCGAATCGGGCGTCGTGAAGACCTCTTCCGTCGGCATGTTCGCGACGTAGGGAAGGCCGAGCGCGGTCCTCGACTCGACGCCCTGCCAGCGCGACTCGGGCAGGAGGCCCACCGTCAGGTCGGTGCCGGGGCCGCGGAAGCGGATCGCGTCCACCCGCAGGTCGTTCAGCAGCTTCGCCCGGCGCCCGATCGTGGCGACGTGCTCGCGCCAAGCGGCGACCGGGTCGTCCTCGTCGAGGCGCACGCAGTACTCGACCACCTGCCAGAGGCGCTCGAGGTCGGGCTCGCCGAACATCTGTCGGGCCCACCCCTCGTTGGGCACGCCGACGACCGTCCAGTTGTTCAGCTGCTCGTTGATCTGGCGGTTGTTCTCGTGCGCGAGGTCGAACATGCGCGCCTTGCCGACCCGCGCGCCGGGGAGGTCCGCCAAGAGCTCGGGCTCGGCGTCGCCCGTGAGCGCGACTGCGGCCGCGCGCTCGTCGCCGATCTCGCGGGCGCGCTTCAGCAGCCACGGCGGCGTCCACGAGAGGACGTCGTCGTCTGCGCTTTCGATCAGCGCGCGGCGGATGTGCTGGTCGCTGTAGTAGACGTCGACGTACCGCGCGCCGGCCGCGTACGCGGCACGCGTCACCGCACGCGCGACCTCCGCGTGCTCCACCCTGGCGGTCACGTCCACCAGCTGCCCCGGCTGCACGTTCGCTCCGACCCGCACCGCGAGCTCGGCGTAGCGGGCGGCGTGAGTCACCTCGGCGCCGTCTACTCCGGAAGCTGCCACACGTCCTCCCGCAGGAGCGGTATGACGCGGCCGTCAGCGGTGACCCCGTCAACCTCGACCTCGGGCCCGCCGACCATGAAGTCCGTGTGCACCGTCGAGACGTTGATGCCGTCGCCGGTCGCCGCGCCGTCGTGGCCTTCCGGGATCGCCCCCCCGTAGGCGATGTGGCAGGTTGCATTCTCGTCGAAGAGGGTGTCGAAGAAGGTGAGGCCGGTCTTGCCCACGCGCGACTCGCCGTCGACGAGCGCGACCTCGCCCAGGTGCACGGCGTTCTCGTCGGTCGAGATCTGCCCGCGCACGACCTCGGCGCCCGCCTCGGCCTGGACGTCGACGATCCGACCGCCCACGAAGGTCATCCGGAGCCCCTCGACGACCTCCCCGAGGAGTGCGAGCGGTTTGGTGGAGGTGACGACGCCCTCGGCGCGGCGCGCATCGGGCGTCCCGAAGACCTCCTCGGTCGGCAAGTTGGCGGTGAACGGCCGGCCTGCCGCGGTATGGAAGAGGGCCGAGCTGAAGCGCGTGCGCTCGAGCAGGCCCACCTCCAGGCCGGTGCCGGGACCGCGATAGCGCAGGGCGTCGAGGTGCAGGTTGTTCAGCGCCTTCGCCCTGCGGTCGAGGCGGGCCATGTGTTCGCGCCACGCTTCGACAGGGTCCTCGTCGTCGAGCCGCGTGCAGAACGCGAGGGCGTCCCACAGCCGCTCGACGTCGGGCTCGCCGAACATCTGCTCCGCCCAGCCCTCATTCGGATAGGCAATGCCCGTCCAGTTCACGCTCCGGTCCTGCATATGCTGCATCGAGACCCGCCAGAGTTCCTTCATGCGCGCGCGGCCCACGCGCTCGCCGTCCAGGTCGGCGAGGAGCGTCGGCACCGGGTCGCCGGTCGTCGTGAGCGCCGCGCTCCAGTCCATCGCCTCCCAGCGCTCGATCAGCCAGGGTGGGGTGTGGCCGAGCGCCTCGTCCGGGCCGAGCTCGATCATCGCGCGGCGCACGTGCTGATCGGTGTAGTAGACGTCGACGTAGCGCGCCCCCGCCTTGTACGAGGCGCGGGTCAGGGCGCGGGCTAGCGGCGCGTGCTCGACTCGCGCGCCGATGAAGACGATCTGGCCGGCTTCGACGTTCGCGCCGACCTCGACCGCGACAGCCGCGTACCGCTCGAGCCGTTCATCTAACCGAGTTGCCATACGTCCTCCCGGAGCAGTGGGATCTCGCGCCCGTCGCGGGTGATGCCGTCGACAGCGACCTCGGGCCCACCGATCATGAAATCCGTGTGCATGCTCGACACGTTCGCCCCGCGCTCGCGCAGCTCCTCCGGCTCGAGCGCCTGCAGTGCGGGTGCCGAGAACATAACCGCCGCCCCGTAGGCGATGTGGCACGTGGCGTTCTCGTCGAAGAGCGTGTTGCAGAACGTGAGGCCCGTCTTCCCGACGCGCGAGTCGCCGTCGACGAGGGCCACTTCGCCGAGCCGGTCGGCCCACGCGTCGGAGTGGAGTTGGCCCTGGACCGCGTCTGCGCCGGCCGACGCCTTCACCTCGACCGCGCGGCCGGCTTGGAAGCGCAGCTCGAGGTCACGGACGATCGTCCCGCCGAGCGCGAGCGGCCGCGTCGAGCGGACGGTGCCCTCGGTGCGGCGCCAGTCCGGGCAGGTGAACACCTCCTCGGTGGGGAGGTTCGGGACGTGCGCGATGCCGCCCGCGGTCTGGATTCCGCCGCCGATCCAGCGGGACTCGGGCAGGAGCCCGACTGTCAGGTCTGTGCCGGGCCCGCAGAAGCGGAGTGCGTCGAGCGCAAGCTCGTCGAGGGCGTCGCAGCGCCGTCGCAGCCGGTCGGTGTGCGCGCGCCAGGCCGCGACCGGGTCGGGCTCGTCGAGCCGAACCGTCAGGGTGACCGCCTCCCACAGCCGCTCGACGTCCGGCTCCCCGAACACTTGCTCTGCCCAGCCGGCGTTCGGCAGGGCTGCGATCGTCCAGTTGACGAGACGTGCGCTCTGCGCCTTCAGCGCGCGCCTCACCATCTCGACCGGGCGCGCCTTCCCGACGCGCTCCTGATCGAGGTCGGCGAAGAGCTCGGGCTCGGCCTCGCCGACGATGCTCGCGACCGCATTTCCCGGCAGGTCGTCGATGCGCTCGAGCACCCAGTCCGGCGAGGCCTGGAGCACCTCGTCGGAGGCGAGTTCGATCATGGCGCGGCGGACGTAGGGGTCGTGGTAGCGGACGTCGACGTAGCGCGCCTGAGCCCTGTAGGCGGCGCGTGTGAGCGCACGGGCCAGCTCCGCGTGCTCGAGCATCGCGTTCACGAAGAGCGTCTGCCCGGGCTGGACGTTCGCGCCGATCCGGACGACCAGGTCGGCATAGCGGTCGATGCGATCCACGGGCCCGGACAATATAGGAGTCTCTATCAATCTGTCCATCGAGCCTCGCCTCTACGTGTCGAGGGGAACATCGTCCCAGTCGCGGCCGCGGCCGCAGAGCCAGTTGAGTGCGTGATGCCGTTCGACGGCGACGGAGTGCGCCTCGGCGTGCTGCTCGGGCGAGAGGTGCCGGTAGACCTTCCCATAGGCGTTGAAGTCACCGCGCTTGGGCGCGGGCAGCAGGCCCTGCTCATACCCGCGCATGGCCGTCGACGCGACCAGCTGGTCGAAGGTGCCGTAGCCCTCGGGCAATTCCAGGGCGCCCGCGGCCTCCAGCTCGGTGGAGCGGGCGCGCCAGTGCCAGAGCCGCGCCGACTCACACTCGAGCTCGATCTCGTCGGCCTCGCGCAGGCGCGCCTCCTCGAGGGCGGCAGCTGTGAGCTCTGCGGCGTCGAACGGGGTGTCGTAGGCCGGCAGCTCGGCGAGCTGGAGCGCCCAGAGCAGGGCGCCGAGCGCCTCGCCGCGCCAGACGGCGTCCACGACGAGCGGGTCGCTGTCCGCGTCGGCCAGGCGCTCGAGCCCGGCCTCGAGCTCCGCGCGCAGGGCGCGGCAGCGTTCGACGACCTCTCTCTGTGAGCGAAGCCTGCGGCGCGGCATCGACCGCGAGACTAGCCGAGGCTGATCTCGGAGACCGTCAGGTCGCTGCCGCCGATTCGTCCCTAGCTCATGTCGAAGTCGTACCGATTCAGGCACGAATGCCGTCGGGGGCGACCGATACCGTCTCGAGCGGTGGCCAAACCGGCGGCAGTCCAGCATGTGTGCTCCGAGTGCGGGACGTCGTCCGGCCGCTGGCTCGGGCGCTGCCCCGGCTGCGCGGAGTTCGGGACGATGGTCGCCGAGGCGGTTCCTGCGCGCGGCGATCGCTACCGCGAGCGCGTGCCCGGCCGAGCTCCGCTGCGTCTCGTCGACGTCGTCGCGGAGGAGACCGAGCGGATCTCGACGGGGGTCCCCGAGCTCGACCGCGTGCTCGGTGGAGGGCTCGTTCCCGCCTCGCTCGTGCTCGTCGGCGGCGAGCCGGGCGTCGGCAAGTCCACGCTCCTGCTCTCGGCGCTCGGAGCGATCTCGGCCGGCCGGCGCGCGCTCCTCGTCACCGGCGAAGAGTCGGTCGCACAGGTCAAGCTCCGGGCCGCACGGCTCGGCGGCTGCGACCACGTCGAGATCCTCGCCGAGACCGAGCTCGACGCCGTCTGCGAGCTTCTGGAGCGTGAGCGCCCGGCTGTCTGCGTGATCGACTCGGTGCAGACGCTCTGGTCGCAGGAGATCGGATCTGCTCCGGGCTCCGTGGCTCAGGTGCGCGAGGCGGCGGGGCGCCTGCTGCGGGTCTCGAAGGAGAGCGGCGTCGCGACTTTCCTCGTCGGCCACGTCACGAAAGACGGCTCGGTGGCCGGCCCCCGGGTGCTCGAGCACCTCGTCGACTGTGTGCTCCAGTTCGAGGGCGATCGCTACCACGCGCACCGAATCCTGCGTGCCGCCAAGAACCGCTTCGGCTCCACGAACGAGCTCGGGGTGTTCGAGATGACGGGCGCCGGACTCGTCGGCGTCCCCGACCCGTCCGAGCTCTTCGGGCGCACCCATCCGGGGGAGATCGGCGCGGCGGTCGCCTGTGTGCTCGAGGGCACGAGGCCGATCCTGCTCGAGATCCAGGCGCTCGTCGCGCCCACCGACCTCGCGATGCCCCGCCGGGTCGGCACCGGAGTGGACCCGAAGCGTCTCGCGATGATCGTCGCGGTGCTCGCCCGCCACGCGGGATTGCCGCTCGGGGGCGCCGACGTCTTCGTGAACGTCGCCGGCGGCGTGCGGATCGAAGAGCCCGGCGCCGACCTGGGTATCGCCGTGGCGATCGCGTCGGCGGCGAAGGGCCTGCCGGTGCGCGAGGGGCTCGCCGCATTCGGCGAGGTGGGCCTGACGGGCCGGCTGCGCGCGGCCACCCAGTCCGACCGCCGGCTCGAGGAATGCCGGAAGCTCGGAATCGCGACCGTTCTTGCGCCGATCGGCACGAATGGAGCCGGCGTCGAGGCGGAGACACTCCGGGCCGCCCTCGCCGCCGCGCTGGGCGAGAAGCCGCCCTGAGCAGGGACTTTCGAGAAAATCCCTGCAAAAATGGCGGTTTTTCCGGAGTTCTGCTACCCTGGTCTTCTCGCCGGTAGAGCCCTCTGGGCCGCCGGCACTTTCGCGACTAACCGGAAAGAGGAGACGTAGCTTGTACAAGGTCGGCGACAAGGTGGTGTATCCCCACCACGGTGCTGGAACGGTCGTCAAGCGCGAGAAGCGCGAGGTGCTCGGCGAGAAGCGCGAGTACCTGACGATCAAGATCCTGCATAACGACATGACCGTGAACGTCCCGGCAGACAACGCCGAGCGCGTCGGTCTGCGAAAAGTGATCGATGAAGAGGCGGTCAAGAAGGTCGTCAAGTACCTGACCTCCGGCGGCACCGAGATGCCGAAGAACTGGAACCGCCGGTTCAAGCACAACCGCGACAAGATGAAGACCGGCGACATCTACGAGCTCGCCGAGGTCGTCCGGAACCTCGCGCTGCGCGACGGCGAGAAGGGACTCTCGACCGGCGAGAAGCAGATGTACGTGAAGGCGAAGAAGATCCTCGCCTCCGAGCTCATGTACGCGAAGACGATGAGCGAGGACGAGGCGCTGGAGTGGCTCGAGGAGACGCTGACCGACGGCGTCAAGCCCAAGCTGACGCCCGCCGAGAAGGCGGCTGCGAGGAAGGCGCCGGCGACCAAGGCTGCCGCCGCGCCGGTCGCGAAGGCGGCCGCGCCCTCGACGGCCCCGGTCCGGCGCGCCGCGACGAAGGCTGTCGTGAAGGCGCCGGCTCCGAGCAATGCCGCGACGAAGAAAGCGGGCGCCGCGAATGGGAGGCCGGCCGTGAAGAAGGCGATCGCGACAAAGGCGAAGACCGCCGCGAAGTCGGGCGTCGCGAAGAAGCCGGCGACCAAGAAGAAGACGGCCGCAGCGGCCTAAGAGGCAGCGCGTAATCGTCGTCTGGGCCGTTCTCGTCGCCGCGGGCCGAGGGGAGCGGCTCGGGGAAGACCGGCCGAAGGCGTTCGTGCGCCTCGGAGAGCTTCCTCTGCTCGCGGAGCCGTTGCGGCGGCTCGACGCGAGCGGCTTCGTCGATGCCGTAGTGGTCGTGGCGCCGCCGGAGTGGGAGGAGCCGGCGATTCTCCTCGCGGAGGAGCTCGGTGCGTCGAAGGTGACCGCCTGCGTGACCGGCGGTGACTCACGCACCGCCTCGGTCCGGGCGGGCGTGGCCGAGGTGCCCGACGACGTTCCCGTGATCCTGGTGCACGACGCCGCCCGCCCGCTGCTTCCCGACGCAGTGATCGGCCGGCTGATCGGCGCGCTCGGGGAGGGCTACGACGGCGCTGTGCCGGTCCTGCCGCTGACGGACACGGTCAAGCGGGTTCGCGACGGGGTCGTCGACGAGACGCTCGTACGGGACGAGCTCGTGAGCGTGCAGACGCCGCAGGTGTTCGTCGCGAGCGCCCTACGAGCTGCGCTGAACCAACTTAGTGATGAGTCATCACAAAGTGCGACGGACTGCGCGTCGCTCGTCGAGGCGAACGGGGGTCGCATCAGGGCGGTCGAGGGTGACGAGCGTCTGCTGAAGGTGACGACGCAAGCGGATCTCCAGCGCGTCGCCGACTGGCATAGCCTGCGTTCGTGAGCCTGCGGATCGGGATCGGGATCGATGCGCACGCGCTCGAGCGCGGCCTGCCGCTCGTCCTCGGCGGCGTGAGGCTCGAGTACGACCGTGGCCTTGCGGGTCACTCCGACGGCGATGTGCTCGCGCACGCGCTCACGGACGCGGTGCTCGGCGCGGCCGGCCTCGCCGACATCGGAGCGCTCTTCCCGTCGGGCGACGAGCGCTTCCGCGGCGCATCGAGCGTCGACCTGCTGCGCCAGGCCTACCGGCAGGTGCTCGAGGCGGGCTGGACGCTCGTGAACGCCGACTGCGTGCTCATCGGCGAGCGGCCGAAGATCGCGCCCCACCGCGAGGAGATGCGGCGGCGCCTGTCGGAGGCGGTCGGCGGCGGCGAGGTCAACGTGCGCGCGACGACGACCGACCAGCTCGGCTTCACCGGCCGAGAGGAGGGCCTGGCCGCTCACGCGGTCGCCCTGCTCGCGAGCGTATGAGCTACAGCGTCTACACGCATGTGGAGCGACCGGACCTCGCCGAGCGGGCTGCGCAGGCCGGTGACGAGGTCTGGCCGGAGTACAACCGCCACGGCGACGTCGTGAATCGCTTCTGGCGCCGGATGCGCGTCACGTTCCCGGAGCTGCAGTTCGTCCTCTACGACGAGGAGCACGACGACCTCGTCGCGGAGGGGCACACGCTCGCGCTTCCTTGGGACGGGTCCGAGGAAGGACTGCCGGCTGGGTTCGACGGGATCTTCGAGCGCTCGTTCGGCGACGAGCCGAGCACCGCGCTCTGCGCAATGGCGGCGGAGATCTGGCCGAGCCACCAGGGTGCCGGCCTCGCGCCGAGATTGCTGGAGCTGATGGGCCAGATCGGCCGCTCACACGGCTACGCGGACCTGCTCGCTGCCGTGCGCCCGAGCTGGAAGGCCCGGTACCCGCTCGTGCCGATCGATGCGTACGCGCAGTGGCAGCGCGAGGACGGGCTGCCGTTCGACCCGTGGATCCGCGTGCACGTGCGGATGGGAGCGGAGATCCTCCGTCCGGAGCCGCGCTCGTTGAAGATCAGCGGCACGGTCGCCGAGTGGGAGGACTGGACGCAGATGCAATTCCCGGTGAACGGCGAATACGTCTTCCCCGAGGGGCTCACGACCGTGTCGATCGACCGAGACCGCGACGCGGGGCTCTATTACGAGCCGAATGTCTGGCTGCGGCACCGGCTCTAGCCAGGCAGGCTTGCGAAGCCCTCGCGCAGTGCGACGAGGCCGTCACGGGCGAGCGAGACGAGGGCGTCGCCGTCCGCGGGCTGCTCGCCGGCCGCCACCGCGCGCAACGCCAGGGCACGCCGCTGCCGGAACGACCCCTCGAACGCCGATTGCTTGCGCAGCGGCTCGTAGCGCGATCCGCGCGACGGGCAGCGCGCGGCGAGCGGGCACGCGCCGCAGCGTGGGATGCGCGCGAGGCAGATCGTCGCGCCGAGGTCGAACAGCGCCTGCGCGCACGAGCCGTCGAACGTCTCGCCGGTGCGCTCCTGAATGCGTCTCACGTTCGTGTCGACCGGCAGAACGTCGCACCCGAACGCGAAATTGCGGAGGGCGGCCGCGGTGTAAGGGCCGACGCCCGGCAACTCGGTGAGGTCGTCCGGCCAGCCGTGCTCGACGACGGCCCGGGCCGCACGATGCAGGCTGACGGCGCGCCGGTTGTACCCGAGCCCCTGCCATTCGACGATCACGTCGGCGGGCGTCGCCGCGGCGAGCGCGTGTACGGTCGGCCACCGCACGAGCCACGCCTGCCAGCGCCGGATCACGCGCTCGACCTGCGTCTGCTGCAGCATCACCTCGCTGACCAGGATCGCGTACGGATCGTTCGTTCCTCGCCAGGGCAGGTCGCGGCCGAAACGGCTGTACCAAGCCAAAAGCAGCTCTTCCATCGCGCGCAGGGTACGGGAGGTGGTGGCTCGCGACAACATCGAATCGCCCGCACCGCACGGCCGCAGCGAACGAGGCTCCTGGCCGATCTGCGAGACGGCTGGGGTGAATTCACCTCCCGCACCTGGGTGTGGGTGATGGTCGCGAGCTTCGGTTTCTTTCAACGTCGGATACCGGATCATCTGATCTCGCGGCTCAGATCCTTCGACTGGCTCGGTTCGGTCGCGTTGAATCCACTCGGTTACGCGCTCGTCGGGCCGCTCGCGGGCGTCATCGGGGTGGCGGAGACGCTCTACATCGCCGCCTCGATCAACGCGCTCGTCTCGATCATCGTGGCGTTGACACCGAGCATCCGCGGACTGCGAACGTCGGCTGAACCCGTCGCCGCACCGGCCCACTGAATCTGCGGACCTCGAGCGGCGCCTCGCCCGTATACCCCTCGAGAGCGAGCACGAGGAGGATTCGAGATGCGCGTCCTGCGTTGGCTGGTCGTGGTTGCGGTCGCTGGTGCTGCACTGATTGCATCGGGGGTCGCGCTTGGTGTCGGGCCCTGGCCGGGTCTCGCAGGTGCGGTGGTCTCGCCATCCGGCGACGTCCGCTACACGGCGTCACGCGGCAACGGCTCGACGACAGTCCGCGCGGTGCGGCCCGCCAAGCAGGGTGGCGTGCTCGCAACGGCGCAGTTCGACGGCGCGTGGGGGATCCCGGCGGTCACGAGCACCGGCGTCGCCGGCGGTGTTTCGCCGGATGGCCGCATGCTCGTCCTGAGCGAGCCGCCGAGCTACAAGGGGCTCCGTTCTGAGAGCAAGTTCCTCCTGGTCTCGACGGCGACGCTCGAGCTCGAGGATACGATCGTGTTGAACGGCGAGTTCGGGTTCGACACGCTTTCGTCCGACGGTCGCACTCTGTATCTGATCCAGCACCGGTCGCGCGCTGACCTCGTCTCGTATGTCGTTCGCGGGTACGACCTTCGGCAGAAGGGTCTGCTGCCCGGCGTGATCGTCGCGAAGGGCGAGACCGGCTCGATGCGCGGCTATCCGGTTGCGCGAGCGACGTCACACGGAGGTACGTGGGTCTACACGCTCTACCACCGCCTGAACGGCAACCCGTTCGTCCACGCCCTCAACACGGGACAGCGCTTTGCCGTGTGCATCGACCTACCGACGCGGATCGGGTCGAGCAACATCTGGTCAGCGCGGATCGTCCTCTCGCCCGACGGCAGGCGCCTCGTGGTGCGCTCCGGCGGTGCCGCCGTCGCCACGGTCGACACAATGACGTTCCGCGTCCGTTAGCCCGCGAACTCGAACCACTGAATGCTCTCGGCCGGCAGCGCCTTCGTGGGCGGCGAGTCGAGTGCCTGCAGCTCGCCGCCACGCTCGCAGCTCACCGGTTCGTCGCCAACGTGGTCGGCGGTTTCCGAACAGGCGGAGCTGGATGCGCTCACCTACGCTCATCCGAGGCCTGACGGGCGGCGGAAGGTGCGCCACGTGGCGACGCCGACGCCGAAGAGCGCCAGCTCGACGAGCGTGATCGCGAGCCGGTTCAGGAGCGTGACGCCGAGCGCGGGCCCCTCGCTCGTGATCGCGAGCA
>JALYLO010000011.1 GCA_030774175.1 Actinomycetota bacterium | reverse complement strand
CATCGGGCCTTCGGGGAGCAGCGAGATCAGGTCGGCGCGCAGCTCGTCGATCCCGTCGCCCGTCTTGGCGCTGACGGGATGAAGCGCGTGGAAGTCGCCGAGCGTCGAGGCGAGCTTCATTTGCGTCGCAACGTGACCCTGCTTGAGCCGGTCGATCTGGTTCACGACGATCACGACGGGCACGCCGATCCCGAACACGCTTCGTGCGACGTAACGGTCGCCGGCGCCGATCCGCTCCCGCGCGTTCACGACCAGCAGCACGACGTCGATGTCGTCGGCCATCGTCTCGTCGACGGTCACCTGCATGCGCTCGGTCAGCAGGTCGATCGGCCGCTGCCAGCCGGGTAGGTCGACCAGCACGAGCTGCGCGTCGTCGGTCGTGTGCACGCCGCGGACGCGGTAGCGTGTCGTGTGCGGCTTGTCCGAGACGATCGCGACCTTCGTGCCGGTGAGGGCGTTCACGAGCGTCGACTTGCCGACATTCGGCCGCCCGGCGACGGCGACGAACCCGGACTTCACCCGGGGAGGTCCCAGGTGTCGGGCAGCAGGTCGGAGGGCGTCGAGGTGCCGATCGACCCATCGGCGCGGCGGTAACTGACCTCGGGGATCCGCCACTCGTAGAGCCACTGCCGGCAGCCGCCGCAGGGCGAGGCCGAGATGCCGATCGCGCTCAGGTCGCCGGGCTTGTACCCCGCCGCCGCCGCGGCGGAGAGCGCGGCTTTCTCGGCGCAGATGCCGAGCGGGTAGGCGGCGTTCTCGACGTTGACACCGGCGAACTCGCTGCCGTCGGTCGCTCGCGCGACGGCGCCGACGGGGTAGTCGGAGTACGGCGCATAGGCCCGCGACGACACCGCCTCTGCCTTCTCCACGAGCAGCGTTGCCGACGGCTCCGCCGAGTCTGCGCCTGTCACGAGAACACCTGGAAGATGACGAGCGTCGCGAGCGCACCGACGAGCCCGCCGTAGGTCACCTCGAGCGCCGAGTGGACGCCCGACTCGACGCGGGTCTGCGCGACGAGGAGCGCCATGATCAGCGCGATCGACGAGATCAGGAACCGATGGCCGGAGTCGGCGACGTACGTGGCCGCCATCCAGCCGGCGAAGGCGAGCGCCGCGTGTCCCGAGGGGATCCCGCCCCGCAGCGGCGTGCCGCGCCCGGTGTAGGCCTTCGTCGCGATCACGGCGAGCACGGTCAGCACGAGCGCGACGAGCGTCAACTCGGCCGGCGCGTCCCGGAGGCGGTCGAGCAGCCGGCCCGACCGGTCGGCGACCCGTCCCGCGAACACGAGGTAGCCGACGGCGATGGCGTTCACCGACGCGATCAGCACCGAGCCGGCGGCGATGTCCTTTGCGAGCTTCGCCATCGGATCGAACGACGTGGTCGCGATGTCGATCGCCGCCTCAACGGCCGAGTTGACCATCTCCGCCAGCAGCACGAAGGTGATCGAGATCAGCAATGCGATCAACTCGAGCTTGGTGACGTTCACGATCAGCGCGGTCACGAGGACGACGACCGCGACACCGAAGTGGATGCGCATGTTCCGCTGCGTGCGAAGCGTGTGGATGATCCCCTCGAACGCGTTGTTGAAGGAGTCGAAGATCGTGGGCGCGCGGCGGGAGCTCATGCGAGCAGCTGCTCCTCGCGGGCTTCCATCGCGTCGCCGTGGTCGTAGCCGAGCAGGTGCAGGAGACCGTGCGTCAGCGGCCACTGCCACTGCTCGCCGACCACCTGCGTGCAGAGGACGACGTCGCCGAGCGCGCGCGGCACGCCTTCCGGAACCTCGTCGCGGCCGTCGATTGGAAACGAGAGCACGTCCGTCGTCTCCTCGATGCCGAGGTGGTCGCGCTTCAGGCGCCGCATCTCGTCCGGCCCGACGAACGCAACACCGAGCTCTCCCTCGTCGACACCCTCGGCCTCGAGCACCTTGACGGCGAGCGCGACGGCCGCCGGCTCGTCGACCTCCGCCCCGCTTCGGTTGTCCACCTCGACGGAGATCATCGGTGGCGCTCTTCGGTGTGCTCCTTGTATGCCTCGACGATGCGCTGGACGAGCTTGTGGCGGACCACGTCCTTGTGGCCGAACTGCGTGAACGAGATGCCGTCGATGTCCTGGAGGACGTCCTGCACGTGCACGAGGCCCGAGCGCTGCTCGCGCGGCAGGTCGATCTGCGTGACGTCGCCGGTGACGACGACCTTCGAGCCGAAGCCGAGGCGCGTCAGGAACATCTGCATCTGCTCGGG
>JALYLO010000010.1 GCA_030774175.1 Actinomycetota bacterium | reverse complement strand
AGGACGCGAGCACGGTGCTGGCCTCGGCAAGAAACTGCAGCTGCTCCTGCGCAGCACGCTCTCCCTCGAACAGTGCCGCCTGGTTGATCGCCAGGGAGATGCGGTAGGCGATCAGCTCGAGCAGTCGAGCGTCCTGCTCGTCGAACTGCGCCAGCGCCACGGAGCCCACGTGGACCACGCCGATCACGGTGTCGTCCACGATCAGCGGGATCGCGACGATCGAGTTGATGCCGCGATCGCGCAACATCGGGCTGACGAGCTGGATCTTCCCAAGGTCGGGAACGAGCAGCGGCCTGCGCGTGGCTGCGACGCGACCGGCCATTCCTTCACCCACGGAGATCCTTTCCGCCCGTTCGAGCTCGGCCTCGAGCCCGACGACGGCACGCACGGACAGCCGGCCGTCGTCGTCGAGCAGGAGGATCGCCGCGGTGTCGGCGTCGAGCACCTCAACGATCCGCTCGAGGAGCGCGCAGAGCAAGTCGTGCAGCGCGAGATGCTCGAGCGCCGCCTCCGAGACCCGCTCGAACTTGCGCAGCATGACCGCCGCGGCCTCGGCCTCGGACCGCGCCCGCTGCTCGCGGGCAAGCAGCGCCGCGCGCTCGTCCTCGACGCGCTTGCGGCTCAGGAACTGCCCGAGCTGCGCGCCGAGGGCGCTCAGGAGCTGCAACAGCGCGGCATCCTGCTCGTGCGAAACACTCGAGAACGCTTCCAGCACGCCGACGACCCGGCCCTCGACGAGGATCGGGAAGCCGACGCCCGACCTGAGGCCTTCGGCGATCGCAACCGACGCCCGTGCGGACCGTTCGGGGACGAGCCGCGCGAGCCACTCCGGCTGCCCCGACGCCGCGACCCGGCCGGGCAGGGTTCCCCCCGTCATCGGCACCCGCTCGGTCATCGCCGCGAACCCATGGACCTGCGCGCCAGGCCGCGCCCAGACAACGCGCGGCCGCTCCTGGTCGACCGGCCAGTACGCCGCGACGTCCCAACCGAGGGCCTCGCAGACCGTCTGGAGGACGAGTGGCACCGCGCCGTCCGCGGTCTCCGCCTCGGCCAGGATGCGGGTGACCGCGTACTGGAACTCGGCGCGCTGCTCGGCCAGGCGGCGCTCGGTGATCTCCTCTACGATCGCGCCGACGCCGAGCGGCTCCCCGTCCGGTGCGAGCACCGGGTAGTAGCTCGCGAGCCAGTGGCGCAGTGCGTTCGGCGCGGACGGCGTCCCCGCGGTCACCTCGAGCGCGACCACCGGCTGGCGGGTCTCGAGCACGCGGCGTGCGATCGGCTCGATCACGTGCGCGAGTTGGGGGATCACCTCGCTCAAGGAGCGGCCGACGTGATCCGCGGCGGGGCGATCGTTGATCCGGGCGAGTGCGTCGTTGACGCGCACGTAGCGCAGCTCGCGGTCCCAGAAGCCGAGGCCGATCGGCGCACTGCCGTAGAGCGAGTCGAGCAGCGCCGACGTCCGGCGCGCCTCGAGATAGAGCAGCGCGTTCTCGATCGCGGCGACCGCGCGCGCGGCGATCTCGCCCGCGACCAGCAGGTCGTTCTCGTCGTAGCGCCGCGAGCGCGACTGGAAGAGGATCGCCCCGAGCACTCCGTTGCTCGAGCGGAGCGGTACGCACATCGACGACTCGCCGAGCTGGGGGGCACCTGACGCAACGACCTGCTCGCACGCCGCCGGGTCGAGCGCTACGTCCCCGAGTGCCGCCACCCGCCTGAGCCCCTCTCCGCCGACCATGTCGACGGCGCAGGCGTCAGCGAGCTCCCGTACGGCGAGCCGCACGATCGCGTGCAGGATGCCGTCGTAGTCCAGCGTCGCCAGCACCTCGGCGGCGCCGGCCGAGACCCGCTGGCGCTCTGCCAGCGCGCGCTCCGCCGTCACCTCGCGGAAGATGCTGATCACGTACTGGAGCGCTCCGGCGGCATCCTCGACCGGGACCGCACGGACCAGCGAGACACGATCGGGGCCGCCGGTCGGGGCGCGGAAGCGCACCAGCATCGGTTCTGGCCTCCCACCGGCAAGCGCTCTGCGTGCGGGCAGCTCGGCCGGGTCGAGGGGCGTGCCGTCCGGGTGCATGATCTCGAACCGCAGCCGCGCCTGCTCGGGCCCGGCGGCCATCAGCTCCTCGGCGGTCGCATAGCCGGTCAGCCGCGCCGCCTCGTCGTTCGCATAGAGCCGCTCGCCGGTCACGGCGGTGACGACGATGCCGTCGCGCAGATGGCGCAGGACTGTCTCGAGCAGCTCGCGCGAGCCCGTGGGTGCGGTGGTCGTTCCCTCGGCCGTCTGGCTCATCACCTTTCTCCAGGTCGCCTGAAGGTGCCTGCTCAGGGTACTCCGGAGGCGAGCGATCGGCTACTGCGTGGGCGTCTGCTGCGCGACGTCGAGCACGAGGATCGCGTCGCCGTCGGGCAGCGGCTCGAAATGAGCCGGGAACGTACTCTGGAGGGTCAACGCGTCGATCACCGCAGCCTCCTTCGGATTGCCCGCGGTCGCAACCGGCGGCGAAGCGAGGGGCAGCGTGTCGTGCAACGGATGCTGCAGCTCCGGCCGCAGGTCCGACTTGCGAAGGAAGACGACACTCGTGCCGCTGTCTCTGACCGGCTGGAGGAGCGAGACGACCTGGTGAGGCCCACAAAGGTCTGCGCGAACCCGGAGCCCGGGATCGTCACGAACGGCGAGTTGAATCCCGGTTGAAGAGGAAGAAGAACGGCAGCACGATGAACTGTCCGAGCGAGCTCGCGTTCGTGAAGAACGCGAAGACGTGCAGGAACCGCTGCGCCGTGTGCAGCCAGGTGATGCCGTGCCCAAAGAAGACGGGGACGGGGCAGAGAGGTCGCTGGCCATGTGCTGGAGTTCGGTTGCAGTTCAACAGGACCCGGCGGGTCGTGTTCTTGTGTTCGTGTTAAGCAGCGCCACGGTTTGCCGGTCGGCAGGCGCGAGCTTGATGTCGAGGTACCGTTCGTTCAGCAGCACTTCGACGCTTGACAGATGTCGATGATGATGTCATAGTGATGTCACGATGAATCTGACGATCGTCCTCGAGGGACTCCAAGACGACCTGCAGGGGCTCGCCGAGCTCGGCGACGAGCGGTCGGCCCAGATCGCACGGCGCCTCGGCGACGCGCTCGGGTCGAACCTGCGGCTGAAGCTGCTCGATCTCCTCTCGCAGGTGGCGGTGGAGCTTTCGTCGAAGCTGCCCTCCGGCCATGTCGAGGTGCGCCTCGCCGGCCAGGAGCCCGAGCTCGTGTTCGTGGAGGCCCCGGGCGAATCCGCCGGCGCCGGCGAGGAGCTCTCGGCCCGCATCAGCCTGCGCCTGCCCGAGTCCCTGAAGACGGCGGTCGAGAAGGCCGCCGCCCGCGAAGGAGTCTCGACCAACGCGTGGCTCGTGCGTGCGATCGCGCGCGCAGCCGAGTCGCGCCCAGCCCATGTCGGCGGCAAACGCCTGTCCGGCTACGCCCGAAGCTAGAGGGAGACGAGATGCAGCAGACATTCGAGGTTTCCGGTCCCGTCGAGCTCGAGCTCCGGCTCGCCGCCGGCGACATCCAGATCGATCCGAGCCTCGAGGGGCGGGTCGAGATCGAGCTGACCGCGCACGACGAGGAATCGGAGCGCCTGCTCCAGGAGGCGCGAGTCGAGCTCCAGGAGCATCCCGACCGGGCGCACGTGATCGTCGACGTGCCGCGCAAGCGGGGCGGCTTCAACTTCGGGCTCGTCTTTGGACGAAGCGGGATCACGTGCCGCATCCGCTGCCCGGAGGGATCGCTCGTCGATGCTCGCAGCAAGTCGGCCGACCTCGTTGCACGCGGCACCATCGGCGGGCTCAACGTCCAGACCGCCTCGGGCGACGTCGAGGTCAACCGCGTCCTCGG
>JALYLO010000009.1 GCA_030774175.1 Actinomycetota bacterium | reverse complement strand
TGCCCGGCTTGTCAAAGAGGAGAGGGCCCCGGCGCGCAGTAACGAACGCCGTGGCCGTACGCGCTCCGCACCTCTATCGCTCGCTGCGCGGCTTTACGCTCGTGGCGTTCCGCCTGTTCCTCGACGATGACGTGCCGTTTGCGTTCGAGGGGCATGAGTCGCTCGGCCGGCCGGCCCTGTACGAGTACCGGCCGCTCGTGCGCACGTTCCTCGAATCGCACGCGTCCGAGCTCGCGAAGCGAGAAGACGCGCAGCTCGTGCTCGAAGACTTGCGCCGCGAGCCGGCAGCGCGCATCTTCGCGCGCGCACACGCCGGCTCGCGCGCGGACGAAGACGAGGCGCTCTTCCGCACGGTCGTCCTGCCGGTCCTGATCGCAACGGCCGAAGCGTGCGGCGGCTTCGACTGGGACGACGCGGCGTTCAACCATGCGTACGCCGAGCTCGAACAGTCGCTCTTCGGCAACGGCCACGCGTACGCAGCCGTGGCGCCGCTCGTCGGCATCTCTGTCGGAGCGGTGATCGACCTCGGCGACGGCCTGCGTGTCCGCAACGCGGCCACGGGCGAGCTCGCCGCGCACTGGCCCGAGGCGCAGGGACTGCTGCCGCCCGACTTCGGCCGCGAGACCGACCGCCTCGCGGTGGTCGAGCTCGAGCGCAGCCTGCGCAAGGGTGAGCCCGAGCCGCCCGACGCGCCCGGCGAGCTCGCCGACGCGGTCACGGCCCTGCGCCTCGCGACCGCCGGGCCGGTCGCCGCGGGCCCCGTGCTCTTCGAACGGCTCGACTGGCTACCGTACGGGATCCGCCCGGTGCTGCCGATCGCCGCGACGCAGCCGGACGGAGAGCCGACTCGGCTCGACGAGTTCCGCGGCCGCCTCGCGGCGGATCTCCGCGGCCGGCTGCTCGTGGCCGACGAGGACCAGCCATTCGGCGAGGCGCTCGACCGGTGGGAGCTCTCCCTGTTCCAGCCGGATCCGTTCCGGGCCGAGCAGCTGCGCGAGTCGCTCACCTATTTGTTGGGCGGCGGAGACGGCACCTGGGCGGCGTCGCTGCGAGCCGCGGTGCTGCTCGGCGAAAGCGCGGAGGAGCGGGGCCGGCTGCTCGAGCACCTGAAGACCACCTCGCCGCCGCCCGACCTCGTTCGGCGAGCGCTCGTCGAGATCGTCCTGCATGGCGATCGGCCTGGGCTGTTGAAGTCGCTTGACGAGTCGCTGGTCGGGCTGCAATCGCGGCCCACCAGCTACTTCGCGCTGCGCGCGACGGGCTGACCTGGGGCCGGCCGACGGCAAGAACGCCGACTACGCGTCGTTCTCCACCGACGGCAAGGGCAGCGACGCTGACCACGCCGGTCGCACCGTAGAGACAAATTCGACACGTACTTGCGCGCCTGGTCCGCCTACCGTGTGGGCATGGACGAGGCGCGCGCCGTCACCGAGCGACTGAACCGCATCGAGTTGCTCGAGCGCGAGGGCGCGCACGCGCAGGCGCTGCTGGCCGAGCTGCGCGAGCTGGTGCGCGAGGCGGAGGCGTGGGTGCGGGCCGAAGGCGAGCCCGAGCAGGCTGTGGCGGTGGTCGAGCGCTGCAAGGAGGCGATGGCGGCTGAAATAGTTCGGGTGTGATCGCGCACTGGGATGAGGTCGAGTCCTTCCGCGTAGAGAGGCCTCCGATGGGGCTGACGTTGCAACGGCTCGGCGACGCAGCCGGCACGAAAGGGATCGGCGTGAACCGGGTGCGCATCGACCCCGGCAGGCTGTCGACGCCGCCGCACTCGCACGCGGCTTCCGAGGAGATCTTCTTCGTCATGTCCGGCTCCGGGCTCCTGTGGCAGGACGAGCAGGTCTGCTCGGTGGGCGAGGGCGACACGATCGTCCATGTCGCCGACCGCGAGGAACACACGATTCGAGCAGGCCCCGACGGACTCGAGTACATCGTCTTCGGGACGCGCCATCCGGTCGAGTACGGCTGGCTGCCACGTTCGCGCGCGATGCGCTTCGGTTACCTCTGGATCGAAGGCCGCGACGACAA
>JALYLO010000008.1 GCA_030774175.1 Actinomycetota bacterium | reverse complement strand
CTGCAGGGCACCCGCTCCCCGTCCATTTCCAGGCTTTAGAGTCTCGCAGGCACCGTGAGCACGACGCCTGCCTCACCTCCCGCGCCGTTCAAGCCGGGCCTGATCGCGCGATCGATCGCCGCGTTCTCCGGGACTCCGGGCCTCGCGATCAAGATCTCGCTCCTCTCGGCCACGAACGGCCTCGCCGTCTGGGCGGCGATCGTGCTCGCCGACCGCTCCAAATGGGTTTCGCTCGCGATCCTGGCGCTTGTGACGATCGCGATCGACTTCGTCTTCCTGGCGCCGCTCGCGCGGCTCGTGCCGGCGAAGTTCCTGATCCCGGGCACGCTCTTTTTGCTCGCCTTCCAGCTCGTCCCGATCATCTACACGATCGAAGTGGCGTTCTCGAACTACTCGACCGGGCACATCGAGGGCAAGACGGACGCGATCACGCAGATCAAGATCACCTCGCTCGATGTGCCACCAAACGGGCGGCAGTACGAGATGGCGCCGGCTCGCGACCACGCGGGCAAGCTGGTGCTGATCCTGCACGACGACACGAGCGGCGCGGTGTACGCGGGCTCGAAGAAGAGCCTCACCCCGCTCCGCAAGGCCGACGTGAAGGTCGATGCGAGCGGCATCCCGACCTCGGCCAAGGGCTACGACGTGATCAAGGGAGCCGCCCTCTTCTCGCTCGACCGTGCGCTTGCGACCTTCACCGTGCCGACGAAGGGCGATGCAGCCATCCAGCCGCAGGGCGTTCGCCAGGCGATCGAGCTGCGGCCGACGCTGCGCTACGACGCCGCGAAGGACGAGTTCGTCCGCATCAGCGACGGGGTCGTGTTCTCAGACAATGGCAGGGGGGCGTTCGCACAGGTCGGCCGGCCGGCGAACGAGCTCGAGCCGGGCTGGAAGGCGTTCATCGGCGTCGGCAACTTCAGGAAGCTCGCGACGAACCCGCTCTATCGCGACCCCTTCCTGCGCGTGTTCGTGTGGACGATCGTCTACGCGACGCTGACCGTTTTCATCTCGTTCGCGCTCGGCCTCTTCATCGCAATCGCACTCGACAAGCACGGTATGCGCGGGCAGAGACTGTACCGCTCGGTGCTCGTGATCCCGTGGGCGATGCCCGGCTTTCTCTCGCTGCTCGTCTGGGCCGGGCTCCTGAACGACGACTTCGGTGTCGTGAACAAGCTGCTCCACACGCACATCCCGTGGCTTTTCGACCCCAACTGGGCCCGTGCGTCGGTAGTCCTCGTCAGCGTCTGGCTGACGACGCCGTACTTCTTCCTCGTCTCGCTCGGCGCCCTCCAGTCGATCCCCGCCGAGCTGACCGAGGCGGCGCGCGTGGACGGTGGCGGTGGCTGGGCGATCTTTCGTCGCGTCACACTGCCGCTGCTGCTGATCGTGGTCGCGCCGCTGATGATCGCGTCGTGGGCGTTCAACTTCAACAACTTCGGCAACATCTACCTGCTGACCGGCGGCGGCCCGTACCCCGGGACGTCGTCGATCGCGGGCTCGACCGACATCCTGATTACCTACACGTACAAGCTCGCGATCGCGTCGGGCAAGGGCTCGGACTACGGGCTTGCGAGTGCGGTCGGCATCGTCATCTTCTTCATCGTGGCGTCGATCTCCGGCGTCACGTTCTGGAGATCGAAGTCACTGGAGAACATGAATTGAGCGAAGCGGACGTCATCCCCGATGTCGGCGTGCGGCGTGTCACTACTTCGGCCGCGACGGCCGCGACGGCCGTGGCGAAGGGCCCCCGTAGCGGGGTGAAGTTCAAGGACACCTGGTGGCGCCACCTCGTCGGAGTGATCGGGATCGTGGTGGCGCTGTTCCCGGTCGTCTACGTGATCTCGTCGGCGTTCAACCGCGACAACACTCTCCAGGGCGCCTCGCTCGTGCCGACGCACGTGACGATGCACAACTTCGGGAATCTGCTCCACAACCACGTCGCGGACACGAGCGGCGGGTTCTCCGACGCGCCGTACGTGCACTGGGTCGTCAACTCGATGATCGTCGCCGGCCTGACTGCGCTGATGACGACGATGCTCGGCGCGCTCGCGGCCTATTCGTTCAGCCGCTTCCGCTTCAAGGGCAGGCGGCTTGGGATGGTGACGCTGCTGCTGATCCAGATGTTCCCGCAGACTGCCGCGATCGCCGCGATCTACCTGCTGATCTTCAACGTCGGGCACATCTTCCCGGCGATCGGGTTGAACACGCTGCTCGGCGTGATCGTCGTCTACCTGGGCGGCTCGATGGGCGTGCAGACATGGTTGTTGAAAGGCTTCCTCGACACGATCCCGACGGAGCTCGACGAGTCGGCACGTGTCGACGGCGCGACCCCGGCGCAGATCTTCTGGGGCGTCGTGCTCCCGCTCGCAGCGCCGGTGCTCGTCGTCGTCGGCCTGATCTCGTTTGTCTTCACGCTGAACGAGTTCGTGATCGCCTCGGCACTCTTGCAGACGAACAAGCACTTCACGCTGCCGGTCGGCCTGCAGGGATTCATCAGCCAGAACTACGGCCAGCACTGGGGACCGTTTGCCGCCGGCTCGCTGATGGCGATGCTCCCGGTGGTCGTACTCTTCCTCTTCCTCCAGCGCTGGATCGTCAGCGGGCTGACCGCCGGCTCTGTCAAGGGATGAGCCTGCCCGAGACGAGCGTGCAGGCGCTGCTCGACGAGCCGCACCACGACGGCTCCGACCTGCACGTACTCGAGCGGCCCGACGAGCTCGGCGGCACCGTCGTCGTTCGGCTGCGCATCCCCCACGCCCAGAGCGCGGACCGCGTCCTACTGCGCTACGAGCGCGACGGCGAGCCCCGCAACGTTGAGGCGATCGTCGACGAGGAGACCGAGACCGACATCTGGTGGCGCGCTGAGTTCGCGCTCGTGAACCCGGTCACGCGCTACCGCTTCTTGCTCGAGGGCGGCGACGCCGGCTACGCCTGGGTGAACGCACTCGGCCGCACCGGTCACGAGGTCGCAGACGCCGATGACTTCGTGATCACTGCCGGCGCGTGGGGCCCCGACTGGCACCTCGGCTCGGTCGTGTACCAGATCTTCCCCGACCGCTTCGCGTCGTCCGGCCTCGATGTCGACGCCCCAACGTGGGCGATCCGCCGCGCGTGGGACGACCTCCCCACCGGACGCGGACGGCCGACGCCGTATGAGCTCTTCGGTGGCGATCTGCGGGGGATCGAGGAGCACCTCGATCACATCGAACTGGTCGGCGCGAATCTGATCTATCTGACGCCGTTCTTCCCGGCGGGCTCGACGCACCGCTACGACGCGACCACCTTCGCGCACGTCGACCCACTGCTCGGCGGCGACGACGCGCTGCGCTCGCTCGCGGCGGCCGTCCACGCACGCGGTATGCACGTGGTGGGCGACATCACGCCGAACCACACCGGCAACAAGCACGAATGGTTCCAAGCGGCGCAGCGCGGCGAGCAACCGGAGCGCGGGTTCTACTACTTCGACGACTCGATCCCCGGCGGCTACGAGTCGTGGCTCGGCCACCGCTCGCTCCCCAAGCTCAACTGGCTGAGCCGCGAGCTGCACGAGCGCTTCGCCGAGGTGCTCACCCGCTACCTCGAGCTCGGCCTCGACGGCTGGCGCGTCGATGTCGCGAACATGACCGGCCGCTACCGCGACCTCGATCTGAACCGGGACGTTTCGAAGTGGATGCGCGCGCAGACCGGCGACGCGCTACTGATCGCCGAGCACGGCCACGACTTCCGGCCCGACCTCGCGGTGCGAGGGTGGCACGGCGTCATGAACTACTCGGGGTTCCTGCGCCCGCTCTGGACGTGGCTGCTGCGTGACGACCCGCACCCCGAGCAGCAGAAGCAGTTCTGGGGCATCCCCGTCGGAGTGCCGCACCTCGACGGGGAGGCGACCGTCGCGGCGATGCGACAGTTCCGCGCCGGCGTGCCCTGGGAGTCGGTGATCCACTCGTGGAACCTGCTCGACAGCCATGACGTCGCGCGGTTCCGCACGATCGCCGGGTCACGGGAACGCCATCTCGTCGGAGTCGGCATGCAGATGACGACCCCGGGCGTTCCCATGCTGTTCGCGGGCGACGAGCTCGGCCTCGAAGGCGCCTGGGGCGAGGACGCCCGCCGTACGATGCCGTGGGGCCGGCCCGAGACCTGGGACCGGGAGTTCCTCGGCGAGGTGCGGGCACTCTCGCAACTCCGGCGCTCGGTCGATCCGCTCGCGCGCGGTGGCATGCGCTACCTCCACGTCTCTGCCGACGCGGTCGCCTACCTGCGCGAAACTCGTGCTGAGCGGTTGCTCTGCCTCGCGTCGCGTGGCCCTCACGATCCGATCTCAACCCCGTTCACCACACTCGAAACGCTCTACGGTGAGGAAGCAGGAAACGGCGTGCTTCCGGCCGACGGCCCCGCATTTCACGTCTGGAGGATCCATGGCTGACGTTGCGTTCAACGAAGTGGACAAGATCTACGCCAACGGGGTGCAGGCGGTGTTCGGCCTGACACTCGACATCCACGACGGCGAGTTCCTCGTGCTCGTCGGCCCGTCCGGCTGCGGCAAGACGACGGCGCTGCGCATGCTCGCGGGGCTCGAGGACATCTCCGACGGCACGGTTTCGATCGGGGGCCGGGTCGTGAACGACGTGTCGCCGAAGGAGCGCGACATCGCGATGGTCTTCCAGAACTACGCGCTCTATCCGCACCTGAGCGTTGCCGAGAACATCGCGTTCGGGCTGCGCCTGCGGAAGGCCGAAAAGGCGGTGATCAACGAGCGCGTCGCCTGGGCTGCGAAGATGCTCGACCTGACGCCGTACCTCGACCGGCGGCCGAAGGAGCTATCGGGCGGCCAGCGCCAGCGCGTCGCGATGGGGCGTGCGATCGTCCGCCAGCCGCAGGTGTTCCTGATGGACGAGCCGCTCTCGAACCTCGACGCGAAGCTGCGCGTGCAGATGCGCGCGGACATCGCGAAGCTGCAACGGGAGCTCGGGACGACGACGGTCTACGTGACGCACGACCAGGTCGAGGCGATGACGATGGGCGACCGCGTCGCGGTGATGAGCAAGGGCGTCCTCCAGCAGGTCGAAGCGCCGCAGCGGCTCTACGACCGTCCGGAGAACCTCTTCGTCGCCGGCTTCATCGGCACGCCGCCGATGAACCTGCTCGAGGCGGGGGTCGAGGTGAACGGCGGCGTGTCCGTCGACCTCGGCGGCAACAGGATCGAGATCCCGGACCAGGCGCTGAAGCAGTACCCACGCCTGCGCTCCTACGGCGGGCGCAGAGCGATCGTCGGCCTGCGCGCCGGCGACCTGCACCCCGCGCAGGGCCGCGACGACCTCCCCCAGATCCATGCGCGGGTCGAGCTGGTCGAGTCGCTGGGAGGCGAGTCGATGGCGTACTTCCGCGTCGATGCGCGGCAGATCAAGGCCGAGGCCGCCGCAGCCGAGGAGGCGCTCGCGAGCGACAACGAAGCGAGCGTCGTCGGGTCGCGCCCCAACCTCGTCGCGTCGTTCCCGCCGCACGTCCACCTGAAGCTCGGTGACGACGCGGCGATCGCCGTGGACGCCAAGAACCTGCATTTCTTCGACGAAGCGAGCGGTGCGCCGCTGCGTTAGCGGCGCAATCGCAGCTTGCGCCGCGATTGCGCTAGGAAGTGCACTCGCGAGCCCCGGAGCAGGGCCTCCTACCGGAGCCGCCCTGCAAGCGCTCTCACAGCTGCCGACCCAGAGCTCGCTGGCGTCGCAGCGGATCTACTTCGTGATGCCGGACCGCTACGAGAACGGCCTGCAGTCCAACGACCTCGGCGGCCTCCACGGCCCGCGCGCTGTCACGGGCTTCGACCCGACCGACACCGGCTACTACCACGGGGGCGACCTGAAAGGGCTCGCCGAGCGCCTCCAGCGGATCAAGGACCTCGGCTTCACCACGCTCTGGATCACGCCGGTGCTGAAACAGGACCCGGTCGAGCAGGGAAGCGCCGCCTACCACGGCTACTGGGGGCTCGACTTCACGACGGTCGACCCGCATCTCGGCACCGACCAGCAGTTCGCAGACGTCGTCGCCGCGGCGCACGGCCTCGGGCTGAAGGTCTACCTCGACGTCGTCGTGAACCACACGGCCGACATCGTCCAGTTGACCGGAACGTCGTACACCGACATCCCCTTTCGCGACTGCCACGGCAGGAAGTTCAACCCCGCTCGGTACGTGACGAAGGCGTTCCCGTGCCTCAAGGCTTCGCTGATGCCGCGCGTGCCGTTCGTCCTCAAACGGGGGCGCGACGCGAAGCAGCCCGAGTGGCTGAACGATCCGCTCAACTACCACGACCGCGGCAACATCGACTTCGGCTCCTGCAGCCAGACGTGCTTCGAACAGGGCGACTTCTTCGGGCTCGACGACCTCTTCACCGAGAAGCCGAAGGTCGAACAGGGGCTCGCGCAGATCTTCTCGTCGTGGATCACGCGCTTCAAGGTCGACGGCTTCCGGGTCGACACGGCGAAGCACGTCAACGCCGCGTTCTTCAAGCTCTGGGTGCCGCAGGTGCGCGCGGCGGCGAGGTCGATCGGCACCTCGGACTTCCCGATCTTCGGCGAGGTGACGCTGAACGACTCGGTCGACCTGTCCGAGTTCGTGCGCGACCGCGGCCTGCCGCAGGTGCTCGACTTCCCGTTCCAGCAGGTCGCCGTCGCCTACGCCGCGGGTGCGTCGGGCGCGAAGGGCCTCGCGCACCGACTGGAGGACGACGACTACTTCCGCACCCCGAACGGCGTCGATCCCGCGTTTCCGACCTTCCTCGGCAACCACGACATGGGCCGCGGCGCGCAGCAGATCAGCCAGCAGGCGCCCGGGCTCTCGGGCAACGCGCTCGTGCAGCGGGTGCTCTTCGGCTGCGACGTGCTCTACCTGCTGCGCGGCGCGCCCACCGTCCTCTACGGGGACGAGGTCGGCATGATCGGCTCCGGCGGCGACAAGGCGGCGCGGCAGGACATGTTCCCGACCCAGGTCCCCGACTGGCAGACCGGGGCGCGGGTCGGCTCCCCGCAGATCGGCAAGGGATCGTCTTTCGACGTCGTCGGAAACCCGATCGGGCTGCAGATGAAAATGCTCGCAGCGGTACGCGACGCGCAGCCGGCGCTTTCGACCGGGGCATCGGTGGTGCGGCTCGCCAAGGACGCTGTCCTCGTCGTCTCGCGCATCGACTTCGCAACGGGCCGCGAGGTGGTGACCGCCTTCAACAACCGCGCCACGCCGGCGAAGGTGACCGTCCAGACCGCAACGCCAGGCGCCTGGAGCGTCGACTTCGGCACGGGCAGCGCAACCGGCGGCGCGGGAACGAACCTGACGCTGAGCATCCCGGGGGTGTCCGCCGTCGTCGCGGTCCCCGTCGGCGCAGTGCCTCAGGCGGCGCCGTCGAAGCCGAGGCTGACCGGCCGGGACGACGACCTGACCTCGCTCTACCGCCTCGGTGCGACGATGGCCGGAACGGCGCCTGTGAGCGTCACGTTCGCGATCCGCCGGCACGGAGGCACGTGGCAGCGCGTCGCGGTCGACGACTCGGCGCCGTACCGCGGCTTCCTCGAGCCCGCCCGTTTCGAGAAACACGAGCAGGTCGACGCCGTCGCGATCGCACGCGGCCTGAACGGAGCCACGTCGAGCTCGCAGGTAGCGACCGTGTCGCCGAACGGATAACGGCCCGTTTCGGGTAGTTTGCGCGCGTTCGGCCACGACCTCATCCAGCCCTGACCTCTTTCGACACCACACACGACGCCTGGTGGGCGCGCGCGCAAGCGGACGCCGACCGCGACCTCCTCGTCGCCTACTTCAGCATGGAGTTCGCCGTCGACGCGGGCCTGCCGATCTACTCGGGCGGGCTCGGGGTGCTCGCCGGCGACCACCTGAAGGCCGCCGCCGATCTCGGGCTGCCACTCGTCGGCGTCGGGCTCTTCTACCGCGGCGGGTACTTCGAGCAGGGCCTGAGCCCGGAAGGGCGGCAGACGGAGGACTACCACCCGGTCGACCCGGAGGCAGCAGGCCTCGTGCGCGAGCCCGTCACGGTCGAGGTCGAGCTTTCGGGCGAGACCGTGAGCGCCGCGGTCTGGCGCTACGACGTCGGCTCGGTGCCCCTCTATCTGCTGGACGTCGACCTGCTGACCGACGCGCTCTACAGCGGCGACCGCGAGCACCGGATCCGCCAGGAGCTGCTGCTCGGGGTAGGTGGAGTGCGCGCCCTGTCGGCGCTCGGGCTCGAACCGACCGTCTTCCACGTCAACGAAGGTCACTCGGCCTTCCTCACGATCGAGCGCGCGCGGCAGCTCGTCGAGGCAGGCGTCGAACCGGAACGCGCACTCGAGCAGGTGCGCGGCTCGACGATCTTCACAACGCACACGCCGGTCCCGGCGGGCAACGAGGTGTTCGGCGACGAACTCGTCCTCCGCTACGTGGGCGACCTCGCGACGCGCGCCGGCCTCTCGGGCGACGAGTTGCTCGCGCTCGGGACCGCGGAAGGGACGAACGGGTTCGGCCTCACGCCCCTCGCCCTCCGGCTCTCGGCCGCCGCCAACGCGGTCTCCGAGCTGCACGGGGAGGTCGCCCGCGACATGTGGGCATCGCTCTGGCCCGGCGAGGCGCCGCAGATCGGGCACGTGACGAACGGCGTCCACCTCGGCACCTGGCTCGCGCCCGAGCTCGACGGGCTCCTCCGCACCGTCGGCGTGCGACCCGAAGCTCCGCCCGATGAGGGCGGCTGGGAATCTGTCCGCGAGCTCGACGCAGGCGCGCTTCTGAGCACGCACGCGACGCTGAAGGAGCGGCTCGCCGTGCTGACCGGGCTCGATGCCGACCGGTTGACGATCGGCTTCGCGCGCCGCTTCGCGACGTACAAGCGCGCCGGGCTCGTGTTCTCCGATCTCGAGCGGCTGCTGGCGCTTCCCCTCCAGATCGTCGTCGCCGGCAAGGCGCACCCGCAGGACGTCGAGGGCAAGGACATGATGCAGCGGATCGTCGAGCTCTCACGCGCCCCGGCACTCGCCGGCCGCGTCGTCTTCCTCGAGGACTACGACATCGCGCTCGCGCAGGCGATCATTCCGGGCTGCGACGTCTGGCTGAACACGCCGCGCCGTCCGCACGAAGCCTCGGGCACGAGCGGCATGAAGGCCGCGGTGAACGGCGTGCTCAACCTCTCCGTCCTCGACGGCTGGTGGGCGGAGGCCTACGACCCGGCCGTCGGGTGGGCGCTCGACGGAGTCTCCGACGAGGCCGACGCGGAGCAGCTCTACCGCGTGCTCGAGGAGCAGGTCGTTCCGACCTTCGCAATCCGCGAAGACTGGGCCCGGATGATGAAGAGCTCGATCGCACAACTCGCGCCGCGCTTCTCGATGCAGCGCGCGGTGATCGAGTACACCGAGCGCTACTACCTGCCGGCCGCCGGCCGACTCCGCGCAACCGCCTGAGTTTGACGCTCGTCCCCTGAGCGGCGAGACTGGCA
>JALYLO010000007.1 GCA_030774175.1 Actinomycetota bacterium | reverse complement strand
GGTGTCCGATCAGCTCCTCCGTCGCGGTAAGGCGGAGCTCGCCCAGAAATTCGAGTGCGCGCATGACGGACAGGCGCGTGAACTCGTGGATGTTCATGTCGCCGACGGTGACCGCGAGCACCTCGGGTTTCAGGCGCGCCCCCTTGCAGACGGGGCACGGCCGGAACGACATGTACTCCTCGATGCGCTCGCGCTGCGAGCTCGAGTCGGTCTCGCGGTAGCGCCGCTGGAGCGATTTGACGATCCCCTCGAAGTTGACCATGTACGAGCGGCGCCGGCCCATCCGGTTGCGGTACTGCACGTAGACCTTGTCGCCGCCGGTGCCGTAGAGGAAGTAGTCCTGCTGCTGCTCGGTCAGTTCCTGCCACGGCAGGTCGGAGGGGATCTCGTACCGGTCGGCGATCGCCGCGATCACCGACTCGTAGAAGCCCGAGCCGCCGACCGCCCACGGGACGAGGGCGCCGTCGTCGATCGAGAGCGACGCGTCGGGCACGAGCAGTTCGGGATCGATCTCCTGCTGGGCACCGAGGCCGGTGCAGCGGGGGCAGGCGCCGTGCGGCGAGTTGAAGGAGAAGATCCGCGGCTGTAGCTCGGGCAACGACACGCCGTGCTCGGGGCAGGCGAAATTCTGGCTGTAGGTGCGGCTCTCGCCCACGTCGACGAGGTCGACGACAAGCACGCCTTCCGCGAGCTGGAGGGCGGTCTCGACCGACTGCGTCAGCCGGGTGCGGATGTCCTCCTTCATCACGAGCCGGTCGACGACGACTTCGATCGTGTGCTTGAACTTCTTGTCGAGCACCGGCGGCTCGTCCAGCGAGTGCTGCTCACCATCGACCTTCACGCGCGAGAACCCCTCGTTGCGCAACTCCTCGAAGCGGTCTTTGAACTCGCCCTTCCGGTCCCGCACGATCGGCGCGTTGATCGTGAACCGCGTGCCCTCGGCAAGGGCCAGGATCTGCTCGACGATCGAGTCGATCGACTGCCCGGAGATCGGCCGGCCGCAGACCGGACAGTGCGGGCGCCCCACGCGCGCATAGAGCAGGCGCAGGTAGTCGTAGATCTCGGTGACGGTTCCGACGGTGGAGCGGGGATTGCGCGAGGTCGTCTTCTGGTCGATCGAGATCGCAGGGCTGAGCCCGTCGATCGAGTCGACGTCGGGCTTCTCCATCATCTGGAGGAACTGGCGCGCGTAGGCGGAGAGCGACTCGACGTAGCGCCGCTGACCCTCGGCGTAGATCGTGTCGAAGGCGAGGCTCGACTTCCCGGACCCCGACAGGCCGGTGATGCAGATGAGCGCGTTCCGCGGCAGCCGGACGGTGATGTCCTTGAGGTTGTGCTCGCGAGCGCCGTGGACGATGAGCTCGTCGGCCGCCATTCCGCGCCATTGTATCGAGCGAACACGCGTTCGCCTAGTGATCTTTTCCGCGCGCGAGTCCGAGGCGTAGGCTCCCGGACGGGTGACCGTCCGCGATCGCGACCTGAGGCTCGTCGCCGCTGCCATCGCCGTCTCGGCCATCGGCGATTTCGTCGCGATGATCGCCCTCTCGCTGCGCGCGAATGAGCTCTGGAAGGGCGCAGGCGTGGCCGTCCTCCTGATCTGCCTCTGGGTCCCGCTCGCCGCATTCGCCGGGCACGTCGGACTGCTCGTCGACCGGCTCGAGACGCGCTCGCTCGCCGTCTGGTCGGCGCTGTTCCAGGCAGCGATCGCGACGGCGCTCGCCTTCGCGCACACGCTGGCCGCGATCCTCCCGTTGACGATCCTGCTCGGCATCGGCGTCGCGGTCTCGCAGGCATCCGAGTTCGCCCTCGTGCCGCTCCTCGCCGGGTCGCGCCAGATCGCCCGCGCGAACGGCCTCGTCGAGTCGATGCGCGCGATCGGCTTCATGGTCGGCCCGCTGATCGGCGGGTTGCTGGCCGCCGCGGCCGGGATCCGGCCGGCGCTGCTCGCCGACGCGGCGACCTTCCTCCTGATCGGTGGCGTGCTCGCCTCCCTGCCGGTCAGGC
This sequence comes from Actinomycetota bacterium, assembly GCA_030774175.1. Next base: position 113 of record JALYLO010000007.1, on the reverse strand, counting down.
GTCGCGTGACCCGGGCCGTCGGCCCGAACCCGCGGGCGCGTGACGGCCTGCAGCTCCTGCTCTCCGAGCGCGTGCTCGCGATCGTGATGGGCGCGGGCGCCGTGACGCTCGTC
>JALYLO010000006.1 GCA_030774175.1 Actinomycetota bacterium | reverse complement strand
TCGCCCGACACGTGCGCGAGGATCCGCAGCTCGATCTGCGAGTAGTCGGCCGACAGGAGGCGGTGTCCCTCTTCGGCGACGAACGCGGAGCGGATCTCGCGGCCGAGCTCGGTCCGGATCGGGATCGACTGGAGGTTCGGGTCCGAGGTCGAGAGGCGACCGGTTGCGGCGACCGTCTGGTTGAACGTCGTATGAAGCCGAGCGTCCTCCTCCGAGAGCAGCGAGGGCAGCGGCCCGAGATAGGTGTTCAGGAGCTTCGAGTACTCGCGCCACTCCTCGAGCACGGGCACGATCGCGTGCTCGTGCCGGATCGACCGCAGCACCTTCGCGTCGGTCGAATAGCCCGTCTTGCCCTTCCGCCCGGTCGTCAACCCGAGCTGCTCGAAGAGCACGCGCCCGACCTGCTGGGTCGAGCCGATCATGAACTCCTCGCCCGCGAGCTCGAACGCAAGCGACTCGAGCTCCTCGACGCGGTCGGCGAGGCGCGCCGTGATCTCGCCCATCCGGTAGGTGTCGATCTTGACGCCGGCCGTCTCCATCTCGGCGAGAACGGCGGTCAGCGGCAGCTCGATCGCGCGGTAGAGGTCGGTGGCGCCCCGCTCCTCGAGCCGGCCGAGCAGCGGACCGACCAGCCGGCGCGGTGTCTCGGCCCGCCGTACGAGCGCCGTGGTCTCTTCGTCCGCCGCCGGCGTGGGCAGGAGCTCGACGCCGTACTCCGCCGCAAGGTCGCCGAGCTCGTAGGAGGCCCGGCCCGGGTCGATCAGGTAGGCGGCGAGCAGCGTGTCGTCGCGCGCGTCGACGCGCAGGGCCTTCGCGTCGTGGACAATCAGCTCTCCGAGCTGATTGCCTAGAGGGCGAGGGCCGACGATCACCTCGTCACCCGTTGCAACGGCTGCTCGGTCGTCGATTGCCGAGTAGCCGACGACTCCCCGAAAATCCAACTTCCCTTCCCGCCAGGGGACTTCGATCCCCGTAACGACTAGCGCTGCTGCAGGGAGCGCTTCGTCCAGCGTGTCGAGCCTTGTCAGCAGCGCGCGGAACTCGAAGCGCCGGAAGATCTCCTTCAGCTGCGCGCGGTCGGGCGGATCGAGGACGAGCTGCGCCGGCTCGCAGTCGATGTCGAGGTCGCGGCGCATCGTGGCGAGCTCCTTCGAGAGCCGCGCGACGTCGGCGTTCTCGGTGATGTTCCGCGCGCGCGCGGGTGAGAGCTCGGCAGCATGCGCGATCACCGACTCGACCGACCCGTACTGGGCGATCAGCTGTCCCGCCGTCTTGTCGCCGATCCCGGGAACACCGGGAATGTTGTCGGAAGTGTCGCCCTTCAGACCGATGAAGTCCGGCACCTGCTCGGGCGTGACGCCGTAGCGCGCCTCGACCCGCTCCGGGGTGTAGACGTTCACATCCGCGACGCCGCGCGGCGTCATCATCAGGCAGATGTTTTCGCTACAGAGCTGGAACGCGTCCCGGTCGGTGGAGACGACACACGTCTTGATCCCCTCGGCGTCGGCGCGCGTCGCGAGCGTCGCGATCACGTCGTCGGCCTCCCAGCCCTCGAACTCCAGGTTGCGGTAGCCGAAGGCCTCGACGATCGGACGGAAATGCGGGAACTGCTCGCGCAGCAGATCGGGCATCGGCTTGCGGCCTTCCTTGTAGACCACGTCTCCGGCCTCGGCGGTGGCGGTGCGGTGCACCGGGCGCGAGTCCCACGCGACGGCGACGCCCTTGGGCCGGTAGTCGGCGAGCAGCTTGAAGAGCATGTTCGTGAAGCCGAGCAGGGCGTTCGTCGGCTGACCGTCGGTGGTCGCGAGCTCCTCGGGCAGCGCGAAGAACGCGCGGTAGGCGAGGTTGTTGCCGTCGACGATGAAGAGCTCGCTCTCGCGCGCCGGCGCGTCGTCCAGATCGAGCTCGGCTCCGGTCAGCGTCTTCGGCATGAGTTCCTCAAAGGTATCGTCCGACGCCGATGCCGAGGCTCCGAATCCACCCACTTTCCGGCCTTCCGGACGAGGCGGCGCACGACTGATGCCGTCCGCCTCGACGCTCGCGCTCTTCAGTCTCGCCGCCGTCGCGCTCGCGGTCGTGCCCGGGCCTGCCGTCGCCTACATCGTCACCCAGAGCATCGACAAAGGCCGGCGCGCCGGGGTCGTGTCTGCACTCGGAATCGCAAGCGGCGGCCTCGTGCACGTTGTCGCCGCGACCGTGGGCCTCTCCGCGCTGATCGCGTCGTCTGCGGCCGCCTTCAACGTCGTCAAGCTCGTGGGCGCGGCGTACCTGATCGCCGTCGGAATCCGCCGCATTGTCTCGCGCGACCGGCCCGAGCGCCCAGCGGAGGCCGAGCAGGTGCCGCTACGGCAGCTGTACGCGCAGGGCGCAGTCGTGAACGTCCTGAACCCGAAGACGGCGCTGTTCTTCCTCGCCTTCCTGCCGCAGTTCGTCGACCGGCACGGGTCGGTGGCGCTCCAGGTCGGGATCCTCGGCCTGCTCTTCTCGACGATCGCGCTGCTCTCGGACCTCTCCTACGCACTGCTCGCCGACGCACTCGCCGGGCGCGTCCGGCGAAGCGGCCGCTCGGCGCGGCTGCGCCGCTTCGCGACCGGCGGCATCTTCGTCGCACTCGGAGTGACCGCCGCCGCGGCGCACCGGAGCTAGCGCTCTGTGACGCGCATCCCGCTGCTCGCGGACTCGCGCATCGTCGTGGCGGAGGTCGGCGAAGGCGACATCGTCCTTCGGCCGCCGCCCGCCCGCGAGGCGCTCGAGGACGTCCCGGCGGCGGTCGCCTCGGCTCTCGCCTTCCCGCTTGCAGGCGAGCCGCTCGAGCGCCTCGTGACGCTTGGCGGCAGCGCGACGGTGGTGATCGAGCAGCCCTCGCTGCCGATCCCGGCCGCGACGCTCGGGCCGCGGCACACCGCCGTCGCGGCGGTCGTCGACGAGCTCGAGGGCCACGGCGTCGCGAAGGTGACGATCCTCGTCGCAGGCGGCCTGCTGCGACGCACGTCCCCGCGGGAGATCGGGCTGCTTGTCGCCCCGGAGTTTCGACGCCGCTTCAAGGGACGGGTGATCGTGCACGACGCCGAGGCCGAAGACCTCGTCGAGCTCGGCCGGGCGGGAAACGTGATGCTGCGCGTCAACCCGGCCCTCGTCGAGACGGACCTGGTCGTCACGGTCACGGCCGCCGAGACGGTCCTCCACGGCGGGCCCGCCGCGCTCCTCGCCGCGAGCGGCCGCGAGTCGTTGCGCGCGGCCGGCGCGCGGTCCCTGCTCGAGACGACTGGCTCGCAGGGCTGGCGGCTCGCCGTCGAGACCGAACGGCTGCTGGCGCAGCGCGTTCCGGTGACCGGCGTGTCACTCGTGCTCAACACCCCACGCATCGTCGGCCCGTTCGCCGGCTATCCGCACGACCAGGAGGCAATCGACCGGATCCTCGGATTACGGATCCGCCGCGCCTTCCAACTCGCGCCGTGGCGGCTGCGCCAGCGGATCCTCGATCGGCTCCCGCGGGAGCTGACCGCAGCCGCCGCGTACGGCGGCACGCCGTCCGTGGCGCACGCGGAAGCGCTCCTGCGCGGAACCATCTTCCGCGGCGCGGAGCTCACCGAGCCCGTCGACGCCGTGGTGATCGGCATCCCGCCGACCACGCCGTTCATGCCGCGCGAGCGGCCGAACCCGATCAGCGCTGCCTACCTCGGGCTCGGCCTGGCCCTGCGCCTCTGGCGCAACATGCCGCCGCTGGCGGCCGGCGGGACCGCGATCCTCGTCCACCCGTTTCCGCGCCGGTTCGCCAACCCGACTCAGAAGCCGTATCGCGTGCTCTTCTACGACCACCGCAGCGCGCGCGACATCGGCTCGATGCGCGACGCTGAGCGTGCAGCCGTCGAGGACAGGCAGGCGATCGACGACTACCGCGCAGGCCGCGCCTGCCACCCGCTGCAACCGTTCGTCGAGTGGAGCGCGTGCGACGCTGTGACCCATCCGCTCGGCGCGGTGCTGATCGCAGGCTGCCGCGACGCCATCGCAGCCCGGCAACTCGGCTTCGTGCCCACACACAGCCTCGGCGCGGCGCTCGACATCGCCCGTGGCAGCGGCGCACAACGGATCGCCTATCTGCTCTCGCCGCCCTACTTCCCACTCGTCGTCTCGAGCTAGCACATGCACCGTTCCGGAAGTTCCGTGATGATCCTGGCAGCGAAAAGCAAGCCGGGCAAGGACGCA
>JALYLO010000005.1 GCA_030774175.1 Actinomycetota bacterium | reverse complement strand
GTCCGGAACCGGATCCCAGCTCTCGCCAACCACTCGTTCCTGGATGTCGGTCGACACAGATGCGGATTGTGCATTGCCGCCCGGTCCCACCGCGCCGCCTTCGTACACTCGGGACGAACGGTGCTCGGGTATCTGGTCAGGCGGCTGCTGTGGGCGATCGTGCTCTTCGTCGCCGTCACTGTCGTCACGTACGCGTGGATCGACCCGAGGATCCGGTTGACGTAGAGTCGGGCGATGGGCGAACGCGTCGCGATCCTCGGTGCAGGCCGCCTCGGCGAGTCGCTCCTCCGGGGCCTCCTCAGCTCCGACTGGCGCGCACCCGGTGAGATCGTCGCCACGAGCAGGCGCCCGGAGCGGCTCGACGAGCTGCGCGAGCGCTACGGCGTCTCGGCCACCTCGGACAACGCGGCCGCCGTCGAGGGCTCCGGCCTCGTGGTGGTCGCGGTGAAGCCGCAGGACATGACCGCCGTCCTCGCCGAGATCTCGCCCGTCCTCGCGCCCGGCCAGACGCTGCTCTCGGTCGCAGCGGGAGTGCGGACCTCGTCGATCGAGGCGCACCTGCCGGCGGGCAGCCGCGTCGTGCGCGCGATGCCCAACGCGCCCGCGCTCGTGCACGAAGGGATCGCAGGCCTCTGCGGCGGCGCCCACGCGCGCGACGAGGATCTCGCGCTCGCGACCGAGGCTCTCGACCACCTCGGGCGGGTCGTCCGGGTCGCGGAGGAAGACATGGACGCGGTCACCGCGCTTTCCGGCTCGGGCCCGGCGTACTTCGCCCTCCTCGCCGAGGCGATGATCGAGGCGGGCCTGCTGCTCGGCCTTAGCCGGGACGTCTCGACGCGGCTCGTCGTGCAGACGATGTTCGGGAGCGCCCTCCTCCTGCGCGACGAGGGCATGCACCCCGTCGAGCTGCGCGAGGCGGTCACCTCGCCCGGCGGCACGACGACGCGCGCGATCCGCGAGCTGGAGCGGAGCGGCGTGCGCGCCGCCTTCCTGAACGCGATCAACGCAGCGACGGAGCGCTCGCGCGAGCTTGCCGACCGCGTGACGCCGTAGCCACCGCTCTCCGCAACCTCACCAGTCGGTCGGCCGGTAGTCCTTCAGAAACGCGCCCCAGCGGTGCTCGCCGGTGTTGAAGCCGTCGATGATCGGGTCGACGATCCGGGCCGCGCCGTCGACAATGTCGAGCGGCGGGCGGAAGCGGTGCTCGACCGCCTTCTGCTCGGCGATGTGCACCGGGTCCTCGTCGCTCACCCAGCCGGTGTCCACGCTGTTCATGTGGATCCCGTCGGCGTGATAGTCGGCGGCTGAGGTGCGGGTCATCATGTTCAGCGCGGCCTTCGCCATGTTCGTGTGTGGGTGGCGGGTCGTCTTGAACCGCCGGTAGAACTGCCCCTCGACCGCCGAGACGTTGACGATGTGCTTGTCGCGGTCGGCCGTGCGGAGCAACAGTGGCTTCAACCTCGCGTTGAGCACGAACGGGGCGACGGCGTTCACGAGCTGCGTCTCGAGCAGCTCGACCGTCGAGACCTCCGCGAGCAGCAGGCGCCACGAATTGCGCTCGCGCAGGTCGACCTGCTGCAGATCCTGGTCGAGCCGGCCCTCCGGGAACAGGTCTGCCTGGCCCGCGAGGTCGTCCGGGAGCAGCGCGACCTGCGTCAGCTCGGCGGAGCGCGTGACGCCCGCGGGCGCGTGTGCGCCCGACGGCAGCAGCTCGGTGCGGCGCAGCCCTTCGTACGAGCCGAGCAGGCGCCGCACCTCGGCGGGCATGTCGCGCGACGCCTCTGTCTCCCCCTCGAGCATGTGCCGGTAGAAGTCTGCGGGGCGCCGGACCGTCTGGCAGGCGTTGTTGACGATGAAGTCGAGACGCTCCCGCGTCGTCTCGAGGTGGTGGCAAAACGCCTCGACGCTCGGCGTGTGGCGCAGGTCGAGGCCGAAGATCTCGAGGCGCTCGCCCCAGACGTCGAAGCCCTCCTCACCTGCGTACCGCGCCGCCGCGTCGCGCGGGAAGCGCGTCGTGACGATCAGCTGCGCCCCGGCTCGCAGCAGCTT
>JALYLO010000004.1 GCA_030774175.1 Actinomycetota bacterium | reverse complement strand
CCGTTTGCGAGATGCAACGCGAGGCCGGCGACCGGCCAGAGACGGGAGCGAGTGACGAGTTTGCCGAGCATCGCGACGTCGGAGTAGTCATGCCGGAGCAGTCGCCGGTCGAGTGGTTCGAACGCCGCCCAGCCCGCGGCGGCGGCCGCCCCTGCAAAGGCGGCGCGCGAACGGCTCACTGGTCCCCGAGCTTCCGCCGTGTCGGGTGTCACACGCGTCCGCCGGGTCAAGACCGCGATGTCGAGGTTCGGGGACATGGACGCTGCTACCTGGTCGCGAGTGTGCCCCGTCCGGTTACCGTGGCAAACGTGCCGGAGGGCGACACTCTCCACCGGGCGGCCCGGCGCCTGCAGCCGCTGGTCGGGCAGCGTATCGAGGCGGAGTCGCCGCATCCGCGGGCACGGGCCGAACGCGTCGCAGAGCGCCTCGACGGCCGCACCCTCGAATCGGTCGAGGCGATCGGCAAGAACCTGCTGCTCCGGTTCGAGGGCGGCGTCGTGCTCCGCTCGCATCTGCGCATGTCAGGACGCTGGACGCTGCGTCCGCGCGGCGAGCCTCGCGCCGGGAAGCCGTGGCTCGTGCTCCGCGGCGAGACCGTGGAGGGCGTCCTCTGGAACGGCCCCGTGCTCGAGCTCCACCTGCGCGCGATCGCGCAACTCGGCCCCGACATCCTCGAGCGTCCACCGAGGATCGACGACATGCTCGGGCGCCTGCGCCGCACGGAGGACACCCACTGGTTCGGCGAGACGCTGCTCGACCAGTCGATCGTCGCCGGCATCGGGAACATGTGGCTTGCCGAGGCGCTGTGGGACGCCTCGCTCTCGCCCTGGCGGCGGCTCCATGGGGTCTCCGAGCCCGAGCGGAGGCGCGCGCTCGAGACGGCGGCGCGGATGATGCGTCGGTCGCTCGACACAGGGCGGGCGGCCGGTCGGCAGGTGTACAGGCGGGCAGGCCGGCCGTGTCCGCGCTGCGGCACGCGGATCCGGTCGTGGGGGCAGGGCGACGGCAACCGGATCGCCTACTGGTGCCCCACATGTCAGAGAGGAGACGATCCGCGCGGCGCGTAAGTGTCCCCGTGGTTCGCGCCCCGCACCTCTACGAGTCCTTGCGCTCCTTCTGCCTCGCCGCCTTCGCCGCCGAGCGCGGCGCCGAGCTCCCGTTCGCCTTCGAGGAGCACACGACGCGGCAGGGGCCGTCGCTCTACGAGTACCGACCGCTCGTGCGCGGGTTCGTCGACGAGCAGGCGCCGACGCTGCGCCGCCTCCCGGACACGCGCAACGCGATCGACGATCTGAAGCGTGAGCCGGCGGCCGCGATCTTCGCGCGTGCGCATGCCGGCATCGGCGACGGAGGCGACGATGCGCTCTTCCGCTCGATCCTCCTGCCGATGCTCACCTGGACCGCAGAGCGCTGCGGGGGCTTCGACTGGAACGACGACGGATTCGAGTCGGCCTACGCGGATTTCGAGCAGACGCTCTTCGGGTCGGCGCGTGCCTACGTTGCGCTTGCGCCCGTCGTCGGTCTCTCGGCGGGCCGGGATGCCGACCTTGGAGGCGGCATCAAGCTGCGCCCGGTCGTTCCGGACGAGATCTCGCACCTCTGGCCCGAGGCTCGTGGGCTGATGCCGGTCGAATTCGGTCGCGACGTCGACCGCCTCCTCATCCTCGAGCTCTCGCGCGAGCTCGATGCCGCCGATGCCGACCCGCCCGACGCCGCCGCCGAGCTCGCGGACGCGGTCACCGCCCTGCGGCTTGCGACGGCCGGTGCGATCGCAGCGGGCCCCGTCGTGTTCGAGCGCCTCGACTTCAGGCCGTTGCGCATCTCGCCGCTCCTCCCGATTGCTGCGACGCAGCCGCGCGGCGAGCCCACGCGTCTCGACAAGATCCGGGCGCAGCTCGCCGCGGACCTCCGCGTGAAGCTGGCCCTGGCCGACGAGGACCGCCGCCTCGGCGAGGCGCTCGATCGGTGGGAGCTCTCGCTCTTCGCAGAGGAGCCGTTCCGCTCAGCTCAGGTCCGCGAGAGCCTCGTGTGCCTCCTTGGCGGAGACGGCGGCGCCTGGGCGGCAGCGATGCGCGCGGCTGTCCTGCTCGGCGACAAGACGCGGGAGCGCACCGACCTGCTCGAGGCACTGCGCGCCGAGCCGCTCGGACGCGACGCGCGCGACGCGGTCCGGCGCGCACTCGTCGAGACGCTCCGCTACGGCCACCGCGCCGAGCTCGTGACCGCGCTGGACGAGACGCTGCTCGGGCTGCGGCCGCGCCCGTCCTCCGTACTCCGCGTCGCCTAGGTAGACGCCTACGAGTCTGTCGGCGGCGCCTCGGCCGCCGGAGCCGGAATCGTCTCGAATTCGGGACAGACACGACACAGCGCTCGGGCTACGGTCGCTGTATGGACGAAGCGAACCGAGTGCTGGCACGGCTCGAGCGAATCGAGGCGCTCGACCGTGGTCGTGTCGATCCGGGCGTCGTGCTCGGCGAGCTGCGGGCGCTCGTCGGCGAGGCGGAGGCCTGGGCGAGGCTCGAAGGCGATGCCAGGGCCCGAGCGGCCGCCGACAAACTTCGAGGGGAGGCGGAAGGAATGAGCTGAGCCGAACCGAAAAGCCCTTTCACATGGGTCTCGCGCGCCTCCTTTCGCGTCCCGCCGTTCGCCCTGCGAGCGAGTTGGCCCCTGCGCCGATCGAGATCATCGCGTTTGCGAACCAGAAGGGTGGCGTCGCCAAGACGACGACGACCCTGAACCTCGGCGTCGCCTTCCGCGAGTTCGGCCATCGCGTGCTGATCATCGACCTCGACCCGCAGGGCAACCTGACCATGTCGCAGGGCCTGAATCCGGACACGATCACGCAGTCGATGTTCGATGTGCTCGTCCACCGGCTGCCGATCGAGCAAGTCATCGAGACGCGGGAGGTCGACATCGCGGTCTCGTCGATCGACCTGGCAGGAGCCGACATGGCGCTGTCGAGCCAGATCGGCCGCGAGCGCGCGCTCGAGAAAGCGCTTGCCCCGGTCAAGGACCGCTACGACTACATCTTCATCGATACGCCGCCGTCGCTCGGCCTGCTGACGATCAACGCGTTCGTCGCGGCCACGGGCGTGATCGTCCCGGTGCAGACCGAGTACCTCTCGCTGCGCGGGCTCGTCCAGCTCGAGAGTACCCTCGCGATGGTGCGCGAGAACCTCAACCCGAAGGTCTCCGTGATCGGGATCGTGCCGACCATGTTCGACAGGCGACAGACGCACTCGCGCGAGGCGGACGAGATCCTGCGCGAGAACTTCGGCGAGCTCGTTTACAACACCCGCATTCGGAAGACCGTCCGCTTCGCCGAGGCTCCCGTGAAGGGCCTCTCGGTGCTCGCGTACGATCCGACCGGCGAAGCCGCTGCGATGTACCGCGACCTTGCAAAGGAGGTTTTCGATGGCCAGAAATCGCGCCAGCATGCGTGAGGGTCCCCTCGCGGACCTCTTCAGGGCGACCGAAGCAGCACAGCGCCAGGGCACGAACGCGGACCAGCAGAAGCTGCCTGTCGAGTCGTTGTCTCCCAAGTCTGTGCCCCCGCAGCCCATGCCCGCGAAGCGTTCGCGCGCCGAGGCGGAGCCGCCCGTCTGGCCGACTCCGATTCGCGCGATCGCGCCCGCACCCGACCCCGGCCCCGAGCCGGCGGCACAGGCGTCGAGCCGCGTCGCGCGCTGGCTCGACCCGCTCCCCGACCAGCCCGCGCGCCTCGAGCGCGCCCGCGACAGCGCGTCCTATCTCGCGGTCATCCGCGTCGTCGGCGTCGGCGGCGCCGGCCTGAACGCGGTCGACCGGATGATCGACGCCGGCATCACGCAGGTCGACTTCATCGCGGTCAACACGGACATCCAGCAGCTGCAGATGAGCGATGCGGCCGCCAAGATCCACATCGGCAGCGAGCTCACCGAGGGTCTCGGCTCAGGGGCGGATCCCGAGATCGGCCGCAAGGCGGCCGAAGACGGCTACGACGCGATCAAGCGCTCGCTCCGCGGCTCCGACATGGTGTTCGTCACTGCCGGCGAAGGTGGTGGCACCGGCTCAGGCGCGGCGCCCGTCGTCGCGCGGATCGCGCGCGAGCTCGGCGCGCTCACGGTGGGAATCGTCACGATGCCGTTCAAGTTCGAGGGCTCGCGGCGCAGAAAGCAAGCCGACGACGGCCTCCAGGCGCTGCGCGAAGCGTGCGACACGTTGATCGTCGTCCCGAACGACCGTCTGCTCGAGGTGCTCGACAAGTCGACGTCGATGCTGGACGCCTTCCGCATCGCCGACGACGTCCTGCGCCACGGCGTCCAAGGCATCTGCGACCTGATCACGAACCCCGGCCTGATCAACCTCGACTTCGCAGACGTGCGCACGATCATGGCCGACTCGGGCTCGGCGCTGATGGGCATCGGCTACGCCACGGGCGACAACCGCGCGAAGGAAGCGGCAGAGCGTGCGCTGCGCAGCCCGCTGATCGAGACCGAGATCACCGGCGCTCGCGCCATCCTGCTCTCGATTGCGGGCGGCGACGACCTGACGCTCTACGAGGTCAACGAGGCGGCCGAGGTGGTTCGCGAGGCGGCCACCGACGATACGAACATCATCTTCGGCGCCACGATCGACGACCGGCTGAGCGGCCAGATGTGGGTCACGGTCGTCGCAACCGGCATCGGCGGCCGCGCGTCAGGCAAACGCGGCTCGTTCATCACCGCGGGGTCCGGCGACCGGTTGGAGACGCCGTCGTTCCTGCGCGACGAGCGCTAGATCACGTCGAGCATGGTGAGCCCGAGCAGTGCGGCGAGCGCTGCGGCCGCACCGACCGTGGCGGCGCGCAACGCCCAGCGGCGAACCGAGGTGCCCGGCCAGGCGAGGTAGAGCGCGCCGCCGGCACCAGCGGCGAGGCTGACGAACGTCTCGAGCGCCTGGATCGCGAAGCCGACGCCGAGCGCCTGGGCCATCCCGACCCCGCGCCCCGCGAGCGCGACCGCCACGGCCCCGCTGCCGACCCCGATCGACCCGGGAGTGAGCGGAAACGCCGAGGCGACGTCGAGGGCCGGGAGGATCACGAGCGCCGCCAGGACGGGATGCTGGAGGTCGAGCGCGGCGGCGACCGCCATCGTGGCGCCGAGCCGTGCCAGCACCATGCCCGTTGTCCAGGCGAGCACGGTGGCAATCCCTCGCGGCGAGCGCTCGAGTGCCGCGAAGCCCGCCAGCACCTGAGCGATCCGAGGATGGCGCCGCAACCGGCCGGAGTACGTAGCGGCGAACGCGAGGACCGCAACGGTGCTACACAGCGCGAACACTGGCCAGAGCGGCATCGCGCCCGTCGCCGACGCGACGACGAGCAGGGCGGCGAGGGTCAGACAGCGCGCCGCCGCGAGCGCGGCGTAGACGCCGCCTGCGGTCCAAATGCGGCCCGGCGCGTCGATCGCTCGCGCGCAGAGCGCGATCTTCACGGCGTCGCCGAGCTTCGCCGGGGCGAACGAGTTGACGAGCGCGCCGACACCGATGCTCGCGGCGACCCGATAAGAGCCGATGCGGCCACCGGCCGCGGCAAGCGCCGCGCGCCAGGCGCCCACCGTGCAAACGAAGCTCAGCACGAATCCCGCCACGCCGAGTGCGAGCCAGTGCGGCTCGGCCCCGGTGAGGGCGGCGAACGCCGAGGCGACCCGGCCGCCGAGGAGACCTGGGGTGACGGCGACGGCGATCAGCGCGAGGAGTGCCACCGCGGAGAGGGCGAGCTTGGAGCGTGAGAGGGTCAAAGAGTGGGCCTTCAGAACTAGTGACTCCATTCCCGGCGCCCGGTTAGTGCTGAAATCGTGAAGATTCGGATCTGGCTGCGCATGCACAGAGTTCATCGGCGAAAATGACAGACGCATGAATGGCGCGATTGCGGCCGGGCACCGCCAGACCGCGGCGGCGGGCGCCCGGGTGCTCGAGGAGGGCGGAAACGCCGTCGACGCCTGTGTGGCAGCCGCATTCGCGGCCTGGGTGGCCGAAAGCCCGCTCACCGGTCCCGGGGCGGGTGGCTTCGCCCTGGTCGTCCCGGGCGACGGACGCCCGGCTCGGGTGGCGGACTTCTTCGTCGCCACACCGGGCCGAGGGCGGCCCGCACCGGCAGGGGCCACGATGCACGCGATCGACGTCGGCTTCGGCGGTGACAGCGAGACGACCCAGGTCTTCCGGATCGGCGAGGCATCGTGCGCGGTGCCGGGCGCGGCGGCCGGGCTCGAGGCTCTACACGGAAGCTACGGACGGCTGCCCTGGAGCGAGCTCCTGCAGCCCGCGATCGAGCTCGCCCGCACCGGCGTCGAGATGATCCGGCCGCAGGCTCACCTCCATGCGATCCTGGACCTGATCTTGCGTCACTCGGACGAGGGGCGGCGCCTCTACAGCCGCCCGGACTCCTCCCGCCTGCTCCCGGGCGACGTGCTGCGCCTGCCGGACCTCGGCGGGACGCTCGAGCGGATCGCCGAGGAGGGCGCGCGGCCGCTCTACGAGGGCGAGCTCGCCCGCGCGACCGTCGAGGCTGTCGCGGCGGGCGGCCTGCTGACCCGCGAGGATCTCGCCGGCTATCGTGTCGTCTGGCGTCGCCCGGTGCGGGTGCCCTACGGCGGTTTCGACGTGATCTCGAATCCACCGCCCTCGTCCGGGGGAGTCCTGATCGCCTACGGTCTCGCGTTGCTCGAGCGCGTCGGCCGCGGCGAACCGGGCAGCGCCGAGGCGATCTCCTCGCTGGCGGGCGTGATGCGCGAGCAGACGCGCGCGCGAGCCGGAGACTTCGCCGCATCTCTCTACCGCGGCGGGCTCGCGCGGCGCCTGCTCTCGGTCGAGGCGCTGGCCGGGGCGGCCGCGCGCATCGAGGTGGAGACGCCCGGCAGCGCGGAGCATCGCCCCGCCGGCGGCACGACGCACGTCTCGGTCGTCGACGCGGACGGCAACGCCGCCTCACTCTCCTCGTCGACAGGCTCGGGCTCCGGTGTGATCGTCGCGGGCACCGGCATCCACCTGAACAACATGCTCGGTGAGTACGACCTCGTCGCGGGTGGGCCCGCGACGCCCGGGCGGCGGTTGACGAGCATGATGGCGCCGACGGTCGTGCGCGGCGAGGCGGGGCCACGGCTCGTCGTCGGCAGTGCCGGGTCGGTGCGCCTGAGAGGGGCGATCATGCAGGTGATCGACAAGGTGGTGGGACACGGCCTCGGCGTCGCGGAGGCGATCGACGCGCCGCGGGTCCACGTCGACGAGCCGCACCTCCACTGCGAGGGCGGCTTCGACCCGCGCGAGCTCGACCGGCTCGAGTCGTGGGGGTACGACATCGTTCGCTGGCGCAGGCGCAACCTCTTCTTCGGCGGGACGAACGCGGTCGAGGTGCTCCCGGACGGGTCGCTCGCGGCTGCGGGTGACGCGCGACGCGGCGGTGACGGCGTCGTGGTCGGGTGACACACCGCTCACCCCGGCAGCCGCGAGGACGATCT
>JALYLO010000003.1 GCA_030774175.1 Actinomycetota bacterium | reverse complement strand
AGGCCGGGCTGAGCCACGGCGGCGCGATCTGCTGCAGGGGCCGCAACGGGCCGGGCGTCGGGAGACGACGGAAGGCCAGCGCCGCGCGCAGCCGCCGGCGGTGCGGGAAGATCCCGAAGATCACGCGACGGAGGAGCTGCTCGCCGACTCCGCGCCGGTGCCGTTCCTCGATGTAGGCCCGTGTCGTCTCGATCAGCCTGTCGTATTGCACGCCCGACGGGCACGCCGGGACACAGGCCATGCACCCGAGGCAACGGTCTAAGTGCTCGACCACCGTGTCCGTGAGCTCGATCGTGCCGTCGACCAGGCCGCTCATCAGGTGGATGCGGCCGCGCGGCGAGTCCATCTCCTCGTGCCAGAGCGTGTAGGTCGGACACGAGGGAAGGCAGAAGCCGCAGTGGACGCAATCGGCGATCAGCTCGGGTTGCACGGTCCCTCCGGATTGCGCAGCGCCTCCGGGCTGCACAGCGCCTGAACGACGCGCTCCGCGAGCGCGCTCCACGGCCGCTCGATCGGCTCTGCGACGTAGGCGACGCGGGGGCCGGGCCGCACGAGTGGGGCCTGCTCGCCGTCCCAGCGCCTGCGACCGGGCAACCGCGCCTGCAGCGCGCGCACCTCGTCCCACGGGTCGACGGGATCGCCGCCGAGTGTGGAAACCTGCTCGGCGACCGCCTCCTCGGCCCCCTCGAAGAGGACGAACATTCGCTCGTCGACGACGTCGACGGCGCTCGGCACGAGCGCGGATCGGTGCAGGTCGGCCCAGCGCCCGGCGCCGGTGACGACGGTCTGCGCCGAGGCCGGACGGGGATGGAGTCGCAGCGCGAGGCGCTCTGCGGTCCCGAGGCGGCCTCGCGAGCCGCAGTAGAGCTTTCCGAGGTCGTACCCGGCGACGTTCTTGACCACCTTCCCGCCTGAGTGGGCGCGCGTGCCGTCGGTCAGGACGACTTCGACGCCGATCACGAGGTCGCGCATCGAACCGAAGCGGTGGCGCAGCGGGCCCGACAGGTCGTTGAGCAGGCACTCGGCGAGGGTCGGATCGCCGGGCGGGTCGAGCGAGAAGCGCTGCTCGTGCGCGCCGAGCGCCGCCTGCAGTTCACGGAGGCGCAGGCCGCCTTCGACGATGCAGGTCAGGTCGCCGGGCTCGTGCTCGACGATTCCGATCGGTTCAGAACCGCTCTGCACGTCCGGCCTGCTCGAGCGGGTGCATCCGATAGGGGCCTGGCACCTCGCCGCACAGGCGGGGCGTCGGGAAGAGCTTCCCGGGGTTCGCGAGGCCGCTCGGATCGAACGCGCGGCGCAGCCGCTGCATCACCTCGAGGTCTCGCTCGCTGAACATCAGGGGCATCGCGCAGGCTTTGTCCGCGCCGACCCCGTGCTCTCCGGTGATCGAGCCGCCGGCGTCCACGCACGCCTCGAGGATCCGGTGCGCGAGCAGCTCCGCGCGCTCCGCCTGCCCCTCGATCCGCCCGTCGTAGAGAACGAGCGGGTGCAAGTTCCCGTCGCCCGCGTGGAAGACGTTGCCAACCCGGAGCCCGTGCTCCCGTGACAGGTGGTCGATGCGCCGGAGCACCTCGGGCAGCTTCGTGCGCGGGACGACGCCGTCCTGCACGTAGTAGTCGGGGCTGACGCGGCCCATCGCCGCGAAGGCGGCCTTGCGCCCGCGCCAGACCGCGGCCCGGTCGGCGGGATCGGAGGCGGTGCGGATCTCGACGGCGCCGCTTGCCTTGCAGAGCTCCTCGACCAGGACGAGGTCGTGCTCGACCTGCGCGAGCGGCCCGTCGAGCTCGATGATCAGCACCGCGCCGCAGCCGGGCGGGTAGTCGGCGCCCACGGCCGCCTCCGCCGCCTCGATCGTGATCGCGTCCATCATCTCGATCGCCGCCGGGAGGATCCCGGCCGCGATCGTCCCCGAGACGGCCTCGCCGGCCGCGTCGGTGTGCGCGAAGCCGGCGAGAATCGTCCGCACCGTCTCGGGCGCGCGCAGGACGCGCAGCGTCAGCCTCGTGGCGATTCCCAACGTCCCCTCGGAGCCGACGAACGCGCCGAGCAGGTCCGGCCCTTCGTCCCAGACCGAGAGCTCGACCAGCTCCCCGTCCGGCAGCACGATCTGGGCGGCGAGCACGTGGTTGACCGTGAACCCGTACTTGAGGCAGTGGGCGCCGCCGGAGTTCTCGGCGACGTTGCCGCCGATCGTGCACACCTGCTGCGAGGAGGGGTCGGGTGCGTAGTAGAAGCCGGAGGAGGCCACGGCCCGGGTCACGTCGAGGTTCGTCACGCCGGGCTCGACCACGACCTGGCCCGCGTCGAGGTCGACCGCCAGCACGCGGTGCATGCGGGCGAGGGAGATGACGATGCCATCGGCAACCGGCAGCGCGCCCCCCGAGAGGCCCGTCCCCGCGCCGCGCGCGACGAAGGGGATGCCCGCGTCGTTGCAGATCCGGACGACCGCCTGGACCTCCGAGGCGTCGGCCGGTAGCGCGACCAGCGCGGGGATCACCCGCCGGCCGGTCAGCCCGTCGCACTCGTACGTGCGAAGCTGCTCGGGTTCGCGGATGACATCGGCGGCCGCCGCGAACTGCTCCACCAGTCCCGGCGCAAGCCCCATCCCGGCAACGGTAAACCATCGTAGGATCGACGCGTGCCGTTCACGACCCGAAGGAGAGCTCATGGCGCGTCCCGTCACCCTGTTCACCGGCCAGTGGGCCGACCTGCCCCTCGTAGAGCTGGCCGCGCGCTGCGCGGGCTGGGGCTTCGACGGCCTCGAGCTCGCCTGCTGGGGCGACCACTTCGAGGTCGACAAGGCAATCGCCGACAGCGGGTACGCCCGGGGCCGGCGCGACCTCCTCGAGCAACACGAGCTTGGTGTGTGGGCGATCGGCGCGCACCTCGTCGGGCAGGCCGTGTGCGACCGCATCGACGAGCGCCACCGCGCGATCCTGCCGCCCGAGGTCTACGGCGACGGCGAGCCGGAAGGTGTGCGCGCCCGAGCGGCGGAGCAGATGAAGGACACCGCACGTGCGGCGGCGCAACTCGGGGCGACGACCGTCAACGGCTTCACCGGCTCGTCGATCTGGCATCTCGTCTACTCCTTCCCGCCGAACGACTACGAGGCGATCGAACGGGGCTACCAGGACTTTGCCGAGCGCTGGGGCCCGATCCTCGACGTGTTCGACGCCGAAGGCGTTCGCTTCGGGCTCGAGGTGCACCCCACGGAGATCGCCTACGACTTCGTGACGACCCGGAAGACGCTGGACGCGATCGGCAACCGCGAGGCGTTCGGGATCAACCTCGATCCCAGCCACTTCGCCCACCAGAGTCTCGACGCCGCCCAGTTCGCGCTCGAGTTCGACGGGCGGATCTACCACGTCCACGTCAAGGACTCGCGCAAGCGTCTCGACGGGCGCCGCTCGATCCTCGGCTCGCACCTGAATTTCGGCGATGAGGCGCGCGGGTGGGACTTCGTCTCGCCGGGGCACGGCGACGTCGACTTCGAGGATCTGTTCCGTGCGCTGAACCGGATCGGCTACCAGGGGCCGCTCTCGATCGAGTGGGAAGACAGCGGGATGGATCGCGACTGGGGTGCTCCGGATGCGCTGGAGTTCGTCCGCCGCACCGATTTCGCGCCGTCGCTGATCGCATTCGACGCGGCGATGCAGAAGGCGGGAACGTGAGCGGGGGGATCGGCGTTCGCGCGGCCGGCGGAGACGGCGCGGAGGTGCGCCCGATCGGGATCGGGATGCTCGGCTATGCCTTCATGGGGAAGGCCCACGCGAACGCCTACCGCACGCTCGCGTACATGACCTGGCCACCGCCGCTCATGCCGCGGCTCGTCGCGGTCGCGGGGCGTGACGACGCGGCGGTCGCCGAGGCGGCGCTCAGGTACGGCTTCGAGCGGCACGTCGCGGACTGGCGCGACCTGGTCGCCGACCCGGAGGTGGAGCTCTTCGACAACACCGGGCCGAACAACGTGCACGCGGAGCCCACCGTCGCCGCCGCCGAGGCGGGCAAGCACGTGCTCTGCGAGAAACCGCTCGGCCGCACGGCTGACGAGAGCTACGAGATCTGGCGACGGGTCGAGGGCGCGGGCGTCAAGCACATGACGGCGTTCAACTACCGCTTCGTCCCTGCCGTGCGGCTCGCCCGCGGGCTGATCGAGTCGGGCGAGCTCGGAGAGATCCACCATTTCCGCGGCCGGTACCTGCAGGAGTGGGGCGCGACGAGCGACGACGCATGGCGCTTTCACGTCGATGCAGCCGGCTCGGGCGCCCTCGGCGACCTCGGCGCGCACGTGATCGACCTCGCGCGCTACCTCGTCGGCGAGATCACCTCGGTGTCGGCCGCAACGCGCACCTTTTTCCCCGGTCGTGAAGTGGACGACGCGTTCGAGGCGGTCGTGGAGTTCACGGGCGGCGCTCTCGGCACGATCGAGGCCTCACGGTTCGCGCCGGGCCGCAAGAACGCGTTCAGCTGGGAGATCAACGGCTCGAACGGCTCGCTGGTGTTCGACCTGGAGCGGTTGAACGAGCTCCAGCACTCGGAAGGGACGAAGGGCTTCCGCACCATCCTGGTCTCGGAGGCCGACCACCCGTTCTGGCAGTGGTGGTGGCCACATGGCCACGTGATCGGGTGGGAGCACACCTTCGTGCACGAGGTGCACCACCTGCTGGACGCGATCGCGAACGGCACGGACGTCGCCCCCCACGGCGCGACGTTCGAGGACGGCTACCGTGCGGCCGAGGTCTGCAACGCGGTGCTCCGCTCGGCCGCCTCGGGGCGGCGGGAGGAGGTCGCCTACCGCTGAGACGCGTCTAGCCCGGCGGCGCGAATCTTCTGCGCGTCCGGATGGTGCTTCTTGCAGACCGGATGGCCGTGCACCGGGTGCGGGTGCCACTCCAAGCGCCAGCAGCGATGAACGTGGCAATCACGAAGGAAAGGCTAACCAGCGCGGCCGCGCCTCGTTGGAATGCTGTTCGGTGTCGGTGTGACGCCGCTTGCCTGATTGGCTCGTCGAGCCGACGACTTCGTGACAGCGCGGGGGACATGTCCCACGCGATGTGATCCCTCCACAGCTTTTGTCCGCTGCGGACGGTGATCGGCCCCCACCGAAGCCCCGATCGGGCCTCCAGACGTGTCCCATCTGTGGACGGTCCGCGACGGTGGCTGCCACCAGACGTGTCGCGGGAGGGCTGGTCCGGAAGGTGAGCTTCGTGACACGGCGGTTCACGACGTGAAGCAGGTTCGAAACGGTCAGGCGTGGACGTGCGAGTCCTCGAAGCGCCGGCGCAGGTCGCGGAACGCCGGCATCAGGGA
Source organism: Actinomycetota bacterium (assembly GCA_030774175.1). The sequence continues at coordinate 6,231 of JALYLO010000003.1, read as the reverse complement.
CTCTGGCTGGGGGCGATGCAGGAGTCTGAATCGGCTGGCGCAGGAACGACACGGATGCCGCTCAGGTCGACCCAGAGGTCGGCGGGCAAGAGCCCGAAGTTCTGGAGCGCGAGCGGGAGTTGCGTCGATGCTTTCATCTCGTGCGAATGGATCCAGAAGCCGGCGTAGCCGGAGGCGGGCGCCGCCGGGTTGAGCCGGCGGATATCCCAGAACAGGCGCGCCGACTGTCTGTACTGGTCGATGACCACGCGGTCGGCGACGCTCCACCACATCTGCAACGGGACGCAGGATGCGGCGATCGTGGCCGCGTACGTCAGCGGGCTCCGCATCGCAAACGCCCTGTGCGCCGTGACTGGTGTTCCGCCGATTTCGGTCCGGGCGAGCTGTTGGAGGTCGTGCCCGAAGCTTCGGCCGCGCCACGCGAGCCGGCACTTCCCGTCGCAGCGCAACAATGGGAAGGACCGGTACTGAAGCCCGAAGTCGGTGACGGAGTCGAAGACGGCTGCCCCGGCGAGCAGGCGGGGGTGTCGGGCGAGCAGAAGCAGCGTCTCCTGGCCGCCCATGCTGCCGCCGAAGGCATAGATCCGGTGGGAATCGATCCGGAGCCAGGGCAGCGCCCGCCGCACGATCTCGGGCATTCTCGCGAGGTCGTCGATCTGCCCTGCGTAGCCCCACGAGTATGCCGCGAGGCGGCGGCCTTGACCGTCGGGGTTGACGACGACGAAGTCGCCACGCGCGGGGAGCGTGCCCCAGATGCTTGCGTTCTGGCGGCCGGTGAGGCCTCGCCCATGAGGGGAGATCACGAGCGGCACCGCTTCGCCGGAGGAGCGCCTGTAGCCCGCCGGCACGAGTACGGTCGCGCTGCGTCGGATGCCGGCGTAGGAGCGGTAGTAGATCGTGATCCGCTGCGGGCTCGCACTGGTCTGCGCACCGCCGGCGACCACGGACGTGGAGAGGCACGCGACGGCTGCGACGACGACCGTGGCCGTTCTACTGCGACGTACGGTCGACATCCAGTATGAGTGTGCCACTGAGCCCGCTGAGGTCAAGCGTCGACGAACGGCGATCGACGCGCGTGAAGCGATCGCCGTTGAGGATGACCACGCCGATCCTCGAGCCGCGGGGAAGGCGGAGCCGCAGCCGGAGCTGTCGTGGGGGGTTGGCGGGTAGGTCGACTTCGGCGTGGACCGCGGTCTTCGAGGCTGCGATCGTGTAGGAGAGCGGGCCGAAGCTCGTCGGCGCGTCATGGACGGCGATTCGCTTGCCCGGCCGGAGCCATGCTCGCGGCGTCGCATAGGCGAGCTCCAGTGCGCGTGGCGCTCCTGCGCGGTCTCGCGTCTCGTGGACGAGCATCAGTCGCAGCGTTTCGAGAAATGCTGCGTTCGCCGCGGTGTTGGGCGGCAGGTACATCGAGCGGAGCCGCAGTCCGTCGAGCGGTGCGACCGTAGCGCCTTCTCCGGCGACGAACGTGCCGGGCGTCATCCCCTGGGCGAGCTGGCCGTACAGGCTCAGTACGAGCTGGTCGGGCTGGTCGTTGTCGGCGAGAAAGCGGGCGACATTGAGCCCGTAGACCTGGTCGGTCCCGGAGACGGGAAAGCGCGGCGTCTTGTAGAGCGCGAATGCGGACGCGCGAACCATCCCGAGCAGCCTCGAGCCGTGGCTCTGCATGTACCGCCAGATGCCGAGCGCGTCGCGGCTCTGCGGCGGGAAGAGGCCCGACGCAAGCGCGTACGGCATGACGAGGTTCCAGTAGCTCCCCAGGCGTGACGCGGTCAAGGCGCCGTACGGCCGCTCCCCTCCAAGAAGGCTGACCGGCACGAAGAGGGTGCCGTCGGGAAGGCGCCGCGCCGACCGGCGAACCGCGGCGCGGAGGCCCGCGCCGAGTCGCGCTGCGAGCGCCTGACACCGGCGAGCGAGCGCCGCCTCACCCGTTTGCGCCCAGACAGGCGCCAGCTCGCGGAGTCCCTGCCACACGACGGCCTGCGAGTGCAGCCCGAGCACGACGTCCGAGATGTCCGACGAGTAGCGCTCGGGCGCCAGGAGGCCCGTTCGGCTGCGATCGATCTGCCCGCCGAGCGCGGCGACGTACCGGCGGAGCACCGGTGTTGCCGCCCGAATCGCGGCGACGTCGCCAGACAGGCGCCAGAGGCGCGCGAACCCGAGCAGCTTTTCGCCCGTCGTCCAGTTCGGATACGGAGAAGGGCGCCGCGTGAGCGACGTGCTGAGAATCGAGCGCGCGACGGCCTCCTGCCCGTAGTCCGCCATCACCACCGCGTTGTCGACGCTCTCGGGAAACGAAAACTCCTCGTAGCCGTTGCCGACGCTGTAGCGCCACGTCAGCGCAAGGTTCTGCACGAGCAAGGCACGCTCCGCGTCGAAGACCTCGGGCTCGGGAACCTCGAACGTCGCCCCCGCCGCCAGACGCGCCTGCCAGCCCGCGACGAGTCGGTGCCGAGCCTCCTGGTACGCGGCCGCCGAGACGCGCCGGAGGCTCCCGGGCCGAGACCAGGCGAAGTAACCGGTCCTACCTCGAACGGCGAGCCTTCGACCGGACGCCGCGACGGCAGCCGGGCCGTCGACCTGCAGAAACGTCGTCAGCGTCGGATCGCCCGGCGCGCGGGTGGAAAACGACTCCTCCCGATGCTGTCGCCCGGCTCCGTCGCGGTAGCCAACGCGCAGGATCGGCAGCCATCCGCCGGCCAGCCGCGGCGGATCGAGTCGCGCGATGCACGAGCCGAACGGCTCCGGGCCGATCCGCACCGACAGCTGACGGCGCTGCTGGCGCCCGGCGACGACGCCGCTGCCGTCGGCCAGGTGGAGTGCCACCTGACTGGTCCCCTGCGGTCCCGTCGCCGCCGCAAACGGCACAGCGTAGGCTCCGGTCGGCGTCAACAATCCACGTGCCGCGCGTGCGAAGAAAAGCGGTGCAAGCCGCCTTCGCGCGCCCACCAGCGTCGGCCCCGACGGGGCCCGCATGAGCTCCTCGCCCCAGACATCGCGACCCGAGCTCAGGACGGACGACAGGCGCGCCGCGGACGTAGCAGGCAGGCTCCCCGGCAGGCACGAGCCGGCCCCTCGTGCCGACGCCGGCGCAGTAGAGACAGCTCCCGCAAGGAGCCCAATGAGCGCGCCGGAGCACGCCCAGCGGCGAAGCGGTGACGACGTCACAGACAGCCCCACGCAAGATACGCGCTGCGAGAACGCTGTACTAGCCTGCGCGAAGCAGGGCGGTGCAGCTCGCGCGGCCGGACTTTTCGAAGTACTGCTGGTGGTAGTCCTCGGCGGCGTGGAACGGTCCCGCCGGTTCGATCTGGGTCGCGATCGTCTTCCGCGGCCAGCGAAGAAGCGCCTGCACCCGGTCGCGCGTCGTGCGCGCAGCCGCGTCCTGCGCCGGCGAGTGGGTGAAGATCGCCGAGCGGTACTGCGTTCCCACGTTGAGACCTTGCCGGTTGCGCGTCGCCGGGTTGTGGCTCGACCAGAACGAGGCGAGGAGCTCCTCGTAGGAGACGAGTTTGGGGTCGAAGGTCACCTCGACCGCCTCGGCGTGGCCGGTCCGCCCGCCACAGACCTGCTTGTAGGTCGGGTTGGGCGTGGTGCCGCCGGTGTAGCCGACGCGCGTCGACGTCACGCCTTCGAGCTTCCGGAACGCGGCTTCGACGCCCCAGAAGCAGCCGGCCGCGAACGTTGCTTTCTCCTCCATTGGAGCTGTTGACTTCCCGCAGGCCCCAAGCGTTACGGTCACACTTCGGATGTGACGCGCATCGTCGCCTCGGAAGCGACCGTCGACGTCGTGCGCTTGCGCGGCGGGCGGCTCTGGGTGTGGACCAGTTCGAGCCGCTGCTGCGGTGGGGTCGTGCGGCTCGAGACGGGAACCGAGGCTCGTGCCGGGCGTGAGTTCCGGCTGCTGGCGCGGGCACCGTTCGAGGTCCGCCTCGCGACCGCGTATCCGGCGCCCGAGGAGTTGTACGTCGAGGTCTCGCGGCGTGGGCGGCTCAGCGCCTACTGGAACGGCTGCGCCTGGGTCGCCTGACCCAGCACGTGCAACGCAAGAATCGAGGCTACCGCGCGAAGGTCGCGAGCGAACGTGAGCGGCTCGTCAAGGAGATCGGCCAGTCGGGGACACCACACGGATTTCAGGCCGCGTCCGAAGACCCTGTCCGGGCCGCGAACTAGAGTCGGCGGCCGATGGCCGGGAGGACGCAAGCAGCGATCTATGGCGGGATCGACAACGAACTTTCGTGGTCGGAAGAGGCGCTGCCCCAGGTCGAACGGACGAAGCACGTTCACAGCCTCCACCCGTATCTCGGGAAGTTCATCCCGCAGCTTGTAGAGGTCTTCCTTCATCGCTACTTCAATGAGAACAGCGTCATCTACGACCCGTTCATGGGCTCGGGCACGACGCTCGTCGAGGCAAACGCCTTCGGGGCGGCCGCCATCGGGTGTGACGTCTCCGCGTTCAACTGCCTGATCGCCAGGGTCAAGACGGCGCGGTACTCCCTGGGTGAGCTCGAGCTCCGGCTTCGGGGTGCACTGGAGGAGGCTCGACGCACTGCCGGGAGCCACGGGCTCGGAGCGAGTTCCTGGCTGGAAGAGTGGTTCGCCCCGCGAGCGCTCGCCGAGTTGCTGGCATACCGGGCCGCCGTCGAGCAGCTGCCCGAGACGTCCGCGGCAGTCGGGCAGCTGATTCTCTCCCGCGCGGCACGCTCTGCGCGACAGACGACACATTTCGACCTGGACTTCCCCCGGAAGCCGACCACCGAGCCCTACCACTGCTTCAAGCACAAGAGGACGTGCCGTCCCGTGGATCAGGCGATGAAGTTCCTCACCCGCTACACCGGCGATACGATCCGCCGCATCCGCCAGTTCGCCGCGCTCCAGCAGGCGGCCCAGGTGACGGTGCTCCATGCGGACTCTCGGCACGTCACTCTCCCTGCGCGTCCGACAGGCCTGATCACGTCGCCTCCGTATCCCGGCTTGATCGACTACCACGAGCAGCACCGGTACGCGTACGAGCTCCTCGGCCTCGCCGATCGACGCGAGGAAGAGATCGGCGCTGCGGCCTCGGGACGCGCGCGTGCCGCCGTCGCTGCCTATGTCGAGTCGATCAGCACCGTCTTCGACAACGCGCGGAGACAGATGACGGACGATGCCTGGATGCTCGTAGTCGTCAGCGATTCACAGACGCTGTATCCGACGATCCTCGCCAACGCCGGGCTGACGCTCGAGGATCGGATAACCCGTCACGTGAATCGGCGAACGGGTCGCCGCGCGGGCGAGTTCTTCGAGGACGTACTGGTCTGCCGCGCCGGCTGACGCACCGTGTAGTGCACTAGCCGGACGAGCGAGGGTCGGCTGCCTCGACCTGGTGGTGCGTCTCCGCATGCTTCTCGACGATCACGTACGCCCCGTGGCGCTCGACCGCGTCCTCGATCGCCGGCGCCTCGTGTCCCGGGAGCACGGTGAAGTGCCACGGGTTCTGGCGGAGCCACTCATATTCCGAGAACCGCATCGTCAGGCTCTTCGTGCAGTCGCGGTCGGAGCACTCGCAGACGAGGTCGATCCAGACGGGTGCCGGTTCCCGAGGGTCCCGGCGCGCAGCCCGCTCGTTCGCCTCGCGGAAGCGGATCTCGTTCTGCGTCAGGCTCCTGTCGCGTTGCGGCACCTCGGCCGGGTCCGGTTCAGCGCGAAGACTGTGCGTCCCGATCAGTGCGCGCGCCTGCGCCTCGTCGACGCCGGTCAGGCCCATCACGCGGTCGAGCAGCAGGGGGCCGGCGAAGCCCGCCTCGATCAGTTCGCCGACGACGAAGGCTCGACGACGCTCGCCCAGCTCGAGACCGGCGCGCACGTGCTCGGGATCGTCGCCGGTCGCGTCGGCGAGCCACGCAGTGACGTCCCGATTCGGCGTCTGTTCTCCGACCATGTGCTGTCTATACCCGGTCGAGGTGAAATCGAAGCCTGGCTCCCCGTCGCGCCGGATACATTGGCCCTGCGCGACACCCGAGGCCGTGTCGTCTTGGACGTCGACTCCCCGAGATTGCGGAGGTGTTGAAGCAATGCTGATCGCGACCACGAACGAGTTGCCCGGCTACGTGATCGAGGAGGTGTACGGCGAGGTGTTCGGCTTGACGGTGCGCTCGCGCAACGCGTTCTCGCAGCTCGGCGCCGGTCTGAAGTCGATCCTCGGCGGCGAGCTGAGGGGCATGACCAAGGCGCTCGCCGACAGTCGCAGCG
>JALYLO010000002.1 GCA_030774175.1 Actinomycetota bacterium | reverse complement strand
CGCATGCCGTGGATATATGCAGCGTCGAACTCGAACACCTCGCCCGCCTGCCGAGTGCGACTCGCGTGGACGAACCCGTCTGCGAAGAAGAGGAATCGGTCTTCGACGAGCTCCCCGTCACAGACGTAGACCGCTCCCGAGGACAGGTCGTGGTCGTGATAGCCGGTCTTCTGGTCGTCGAGCCAGCAGATCATCCAGACGTCGAGATGGGTGTCCCGGTAGAGCTGGATGTAGATGCGCTGCCCGACGTCGTGACGCACGTTCGAGTGCCAGAGCTCCGGGCTCGTGCCAATCGTGGTCGCGAGCGCGACGAGCCCTGTGCGACTGAGGTCGGTGTCGGGCGGGAGCTGATCCCTGATGAAGCCGTGGAGATCGGTCATGCGAGGAGTGTCGTCGGGTTGTCGCGGCATAGGGCTTCCACCGCAGCTTGCCCGAAGGTTCGGACGTGTTCGAGCGTGAAGCATGAATCGATGACCGGGGCGTCGCTGCCGAAGACGATCTGCTTCGCGCCGAACGTTGCGAGGCAGAGTTCGAGAGCACGCCGTCCATACGATGACGTCTCGAGGTACAGCGAGGGGCTCAGTGAGTTGCGGATGTCGAAACCGCGCGCCTGCATCCGTTCGAGCTGGAACGGCGCCCCGCCGGCGAGAATCGAGAAGACGACGCGAAGGTGCGGCCAGCGCTCGACGCCGTGGGCGAGCCATGCACCGTAGGCCCGCTGCATCTGTGCGGTGTACTCGATGGCCGGCGCCCACCAGACCGGCGCGCGGGGCGGAAGAGGCGCAGGGCCGGGGTGGACGAGCACGAAGCTGCCGCGGCGAGCGGCCTCGTCCAGCACCGGACAGACTCGGTCGAGCGCCGCGAGCTCGTCCGCTGCGACGATCGTGCCCACGAAACCGTCCTGCGGCCGGCACATCGAGAGCGCCAGCAGGCGGCCGCCACTTGCCTCGACCGCGGCGAGAGCGCCTTCGTGATACGCCTGTCGAAGCGGCTCGGCCTCCTGTTCCGCGAGCTGGTCGATCCCGAGCGTCGGCGGGCACGAGACGATGGCGATGTCGAGCCCGGCTCGATCGAGTCCGGCGAGACATGCGTCGATTCCGTACGTCGCCGGGTCGAGCTCGAACGCGCCTTCCATTTCGAGGACGAGCATGCCGTTGCGGAGGTACGGCGCGGAGCTCCTCGCGGACAGCATCTCGACCAACGGCTCGGGCCAGAGATGTTGGTGCAAGTCGTATGTCGCCAACGCATCGCCACTCTAATCTGAAAAACGTGATGAGGTTCGTACCGCGCGGACTTCTTCCCGGCCTGGCCTGGACGACTGGGATTGCGCTTGTTGCCTGGCTTCTCGCGCAGGTCGTCCCGCTGCTCGGCGCGGCCGTTCTCGCGCTCCTGCTGGGGCTCGCGGTCTCGGTCGTCCGACGGCCCGCGCCCCGCGCGGCCCGCGGCATCGCGTTCTCCTCTTCGGTACTGCTCCAGCTCGCGATCGTCCTCCTCGGCAGCACGCTTCGGCTCGGCGAGGTTCTACGCGTCGGGGTGAAATCGCTGCCGGTGATGCTCGGAACTCTTGCGGTCGCCCTCGGAGGCGCAGCGCTGCTCGGCCGGCTGCTCGCCGTTTCACCGCGGCTTCGCGCCCTCATCGGGGTTGGCACCGGGATTTGCGGCGCTTCGGCGATCGTGGCGATCTCGAGGATCGTCGAGGCGACGGGAACCGAGATCACTTACGCGATCTCGACGATCTTCGTCTTCAACCTCGTCGCTGTCGTCCTCTTCCCGCCGCTCGGCCATCTTCTGCACCTCAGTCAGCACGGCTTCGGCCTCTGGGCCGGCACCGCCGTCAACGACACATCCTCGGTCGTCGCCGTGGCGTATGCGTACGGACACTCGGCGGGATCGCAGGCGGTCGTGGTCAAGCTCACGCGCACCACGCTGATCGTGCCGATCGCCCTGGGGCTTTCGGCGCTCCGCTCTCGGGGCACCGGAACGCGTCCGCACCGGCTCGTGCCGAGGTTCCTCATCGGCTTCGTCCTCGCCTCGATCCTCAATACGGCGGGCCTGATCAGGGCGGGTGCGCATCGCCCCCTCGCCGACGCCGCCGTCGCGCTGATCACCGTGGCGCTGGCGGGGGTCGGGCTCGCCTCCGATCTCGGGAGCATGCGCCGGACCGGACCGCGGCCCTTGCTGCTCGGCGCGCTCCTCTGGGTGGGCGTCGCGGCCGTCAGCCTCCTCCTCCAGGCGGCGCCCGCACAGCTTTGATTAGCGTCCTCGCATGGGCTGTGCCTTCTATTGGGCTCACAACGACGGGATCGGCGGCCACGTCTGGCTCAGCGACGGAGATCTCCGCGCGCTGACGGACGAAATGCTCGTGCAGGGCATGCCCTGGCCGGCCGAACGCGTCGAGGCCCGAGCGACGATCGCGGTCGACGAACTCGAGGCAGTTTTGGATCCGGCGGCTCCCGATCCGGTCGTGCTGACGGACGAGAAGCTCTGGCGTGACTGGCTCCAGTTCCTGGAGGGCGCGTCGCGCAACGGCGGGCTCCTCATCCAGGGCTGAGCGGCACGGCGAATGCGCCCGGTGGACAGCGCTCCCGAGCCCACCACCGGGATGGTCGGCTTCCTACTCGGCGCGGCCGGCATGTTCGCCGTCACGTACTCGACGCAGGCGATCCTGCCGCAGCTCGGCCGGGCGTTCCGCGTCAGTCCCGCAGAAGCCGGGCTGACGATCTCCGTCGTCGTCCTCGCGCTGGCGGGCGGCGCGTGGATCTGGGGCCCGCTCTCCGACCGCTTCGGGCGCAAGCGCTCGGTTGTACTCGCGAGCTCTCTGCTCGTCCTCCCGACCGTGGGCGCGGCGCTTGCGCCGACCTTCGCGCTCCTGCTCGCCTGCCGCGGGCTGCAGGGACTCTGCATGCCGGGGCTGCTCACCGCCGGCGTGCCGTACATCACCGAGGTGTTCGCCCCCCGCATCGGCGGCCGGGCGATGGGCTACTACGTCGCGGCCCTCGTCGCCGGTGGGTTGATCGGCCGGGTGGGGGTCGCACTGCTGGCGGCGGTCATAGGCTGGCGGTGGGCGATCGGGGTGCTCGCGCTGTTTCCTGGAGTCGCGGCGATCGTGATGTGGCGCTCGATGCGCGAGCTCCCGGTCGAGCCCGCCCCGGGGAGTCGCCGCGAGGGCGTGCGCCGGCACATGCACAATCACGTGCTCTTGCAGGCGACCGCCGCCGGCAGCGCGTTCTTCTTCACCTTCGTCGGCACCTTCTCGTACGTCGTCTTCCGTCTGGAGCGCCCGCCGTTTCGGCTCGGACCGGCGGCGGGCAGCCTCATCTTCGCCCTCTGGCTGCTCGGTGTCCTCGGTCCCACGATGGGCCGGCTGGCGGATCGCCTCGGCTGGCGGCGCCTGGTCTTCTGCGCCGAGGCGCTCGCGGCGGCCGGTCTCGCGCTGACGCTGGCGTCGACACTTCCGACGCTCATCGTGGGCCTTGCCTGCGTGACGGTCGCGAACTTTGCAGGCGTCACGGCAGCGCAGCTGGGCGTGGCCGCGGCGAGCGACGTCGACCGGGGAACGGCCAGCGCGGTGTACTTCAGCGTCTATTACCTCGTCGGCGCCGCGGGCGGCTACATCCCCGGTCTCGCGTGGGAGCGGTTCGGCTGGAACGGCGTGGCGGTGACCGGCTGGACGGTGCTGGCGCTCGCTGCGGCGGTCGTCGTGGCCGGGGCGAAACGCGGGATCGCTTATGGTTGAGCTCCGGTGCGTTCTCGGCAATGCTGTCTCCAAGGACGAAATCGTGTCTCGAACGGGACAACCAGCAATCAGGCTCGTCGGTGCCGTGCAGCGTGCGTTCAGCGTGCTCGACGAGTTGGCGGAGGCTGAGGGCGAGCTCGGCACGAACGAGATCGCTCGCCGTACGGGCATCAACGCGAGCAGCGTCTCGCGTCTGCTCGCCACGCTCGTCGCAGGCGGCTTCGTGGAGCACGTTCAGGAATCGGGTCGCTACCGGCTCGGGCTCCGTCTGCTCCAGCTCGGCAACACCGTCCTCGGCCGCCTCGACCTCAGGCAGATCGCGCGGCCCCATCTTCAGGCGCTCGTCGTTTCGAGCGGTGAGACGGCCACGCTTTCGGCTCCCGGCGAGCGCGACGCCGTGACCGTCGACTTCGTCCAGAGCCCCTCCTCCGTGCAAGGGGTCGCCCACCTCGGCCGTCCGAGCATCGCGCACGCGACCGCGACCGGGAAGGTGCTGCTCGCGTTCGGGCACCGGATGCTCCCGCCGGGGCAGCTGAAGGCCTACACGGCGCGGACGATCACCCAGCGTGCCGCCCTCGCCGCCGAGCTCGAGGGCGTCCGGGAGCGCGGCTATGCGTTCAACTTCGGCGAGCGCGAAGACGATCTGCATGCGATTGCGGCTCCGGTCTGGGGAAACCGGGCGGAGCTGGCCGCGATCATCGGCGTGCAGGGGCCGGCGTCACGCTTCAGCCGGGACGCGATGGAGGCGACGATCAGCCCGCTTCTCGAGCACAAGCGGGAGCTCTCCCGCGAGCTCGGCTCGACCGGGCTTTCACAGGAGGTGTTGCAGACATGAGCGACGACAGCATCAGGACCGCATTCGACGCGCCGCAGCGGGAGCTCGGATGCGAGTTCATGGAGTGGGAGGGCTGGCAGTGGCCGAACCACTTCGGCGATCCGGCCGCCGAGCACCGCGCGGTACGCGAAGGCGTCGGGATCTGGGACGAGTCGCCGCTCCGCAAGTGGGACTTCCGCGGCAGTGACGCTCTCACCGCGGCGGATCGAATCTTCACGAACGACATGCTGAGCCTCGAGGTCGGCCAGATCCGGTACGGGCCGTTCTGTGACGCGGCGGGCAAGATGGTTGGCGACGGCACGGTCTTCAAGTTCGACGAGGCGCACGCCTGGGTGATCACGGCGCTCGATTCGGACCTCGACCACTTCCGCGACGTCGTGTCCGGGCTCGACGTGGCGATCGAGCCCCTCACCGCAGAGCTGCCGCACGTCCAGCTGCAGGGACCGGGCTCTCGCGACCTGCTGGCGGGTCTGTGCGAGGACGCCGCAGCCCTGCGCTACTTCCGCTTCCTCCCAGCGCAGGTCCGCGTCGGCGACGTCTCGGCCTGGGTGTCGCGGACGGGGTATTCCGGTGAGCTCGGCTACGAGATCTTCTGCACGCCGGGCGACGCGACCGCGCTGTGGGATGCGCTCACCGCAGCCGGTGCGACGCCGTACGGCCTGGCCGCGGTCGAGACGTTGCGGATCGAGTCAGGGCTGATCTTCATCGGGTACGACTACTTCCAGCACGAGACGGATCCGTTCGACGTCTCGCTCGACAAGGTCATTCGCCTCGACACGGGCGACTTCCACGGCAAGGAGGCGCTGGCGCAGACGGCGCAGGCACCGCCGCGGCGGATGGTGACCCTGGTCCTCGACGGGTCCGACGTGCCGGAGTACGGCGCCGCCGTCACCGCCGAAAACACGCCTGCCGGGACGTTGACGAGCCCGTGCGAGAGCCCGACGATCGGAAAGGTGATCGGGCTGGGGGTGCTCGACACAGAGTTCACCGAGCCGGGGACGCGCCTCGAGGTCGCCGGAGCCGGCGCCGCGACGGTCGAGTCGTTGCCGATCTACGACATCGACAAGCGGCGACCGCGCGACTAAAATTCACATCAAGCTCTACGCCGGCTGCGCGAGTAGGCGCGAGCGGACGAGCTCCCGAACGGGTTCCACGTCCTGCGGCGGGGGCTCTCCGCGACCCGTTGCCGGCACGCGCTCGCGCACGCGCGCATAGGCCGCCCCGGTGCCCGCGCCGAGCTGGGGCCGACCGCGAAGGTCGATCCCCTGGGCGGCGACGACCAGTTCGATCGCGGCGAGCCGCTCGCCGAGGGCGACCTGCTCGGCGAGGCGCCGCGCGGCGAGCGGCGCGAGCGTGATCCGATCCTCGATGCCCTCGTGGTGGCTCGTGCTGCCGGTCTCCGTCGAGACGGGTTGCGTGAGGAGGCGCGCCTCGGCTGCGAGCGCCTGCACCGGAACACCGAATTCGGACAGGCCGCTCTCGGCCAGCCCGGCCTCGGTGGCAAGCCCTTCCGGCAGACCCGTGATCGGCGACTGGAGCAGCTTCACCGTGCGCTCCGACGCGCTCGTGAGCACGGGCGCAAGCGCGATGCGTGCGAAGTCGAGCGCAGCCGCGAGCGGCAGCACGTCGAAGTTGCCGACCGAGATGATTGCGTCTTCCTCGACGAGCACGAGCGGGTTCTCCTGCGACGCGTTCAGTTCGATCGCGAGCTGCGACTGCGCGAACGCGAGCCCGTCGAGCGCGGCACCGTGCACATGCGGCACGCAGCGAAAGCTGAGGGGGTCCTGAAGGTTCAGCGCTGCACCTTCCGTCCAGAGGTAGCTCCCCGCGAGCAGTGCGGTCAGCCGCTGCAGCGCGGCTTGCAGGCCGGGAAAAGGCCGGTGGCGACCGATCGCAGGGTGGAGGAGCGTCAGGTTCGCCGCCAGCGCCTCCAGGTCCAATCCTGCGGCGACGTCGAGGGTGTCCAGCAATCGCCGGGCGTCTGCGAGTGCGAGCGTGGCGAGAGCCGTCGAGTACGCGTTGTGGTCGAGGAGCGCGATACCCTCCTTCGCAGCCAGCGCGAAGTCGCCGAGAACGGAGTACGCGAGGTCGGCGTTGGCCGGCAGGTCGGCCATGCCGATCGACCCGAGCGAGCGGACGACGGGCGGCGGCTCGTCGTTCAGCGCAGTGACGAGTCGCTCGACGAGCTCGAGCCGCACGCCGGCCGTGCCGCGCGTGAGGCCGTTCGTGAGCACGAGCAACTGCGCGCGCACGGCGTCCGTTGGGGCAGGGTCGCCCTGGCCGACGCGGTGCTCGAGGATCAGCCGCCGGTTGAAGTCTGCCTGCCCGGCCGGGTCGACCCTCGTGCGCTTGCGCACGCCGACGCCGGTCGTCAGGCCGTAGACGGCGGCGCCGTCCTCGAGTGCGCGCTCTACAACTGCGCGACCGGCGCGGACGCGTTCCGCGACGTCGCCGGAGAGCTCCACCGCCTCGCTGCCGCGCGCGACGCGAACGACCTCGTCCGCCGTGAGCGAGTCGCCGGTGAGCGTGACCGCCACGCGCCTAGGATCGCACGGATCAGGCGAGCCAGACCAAACAGGGCGAGCGCTCCCGCAGCGACTTTGCCGATTTGCGGTAGAGCCGACGGGAGATCAGCGCGAGATCCGGGCCGAAGACGAGGAGGCCGGGCTCCCGCTCGGCCACGAGCTCGAGCAGCGCGACCACCGGGCGAGGGCTGCGGACGCGTAAGCGTTCCACCGGCACTCCGAGCGACGCCGCGAGCGCGGCGGGAGCTGCGAACGCGGCCGCCTCTGCCGGCGTGTCGAGCTGGTCGTAGCCGAGGATGATCGACAGTGGCAGCGGCGCCAGCTGCGCCAGCACGACGACGAGGAGGGGTTGGCCCGATTCGACGGCGGCGTCGACGGCGAACGCGCACGCTGCAGGTTCGAAGGCCACCTCGAGCGTGGCGAGTAGGACGGGACGGCTGCCCGAGGCAACTGAAGAGCCGGGCTTGCGGGGCGCTACTCGGCGTGGAGCTTCCACGTCGGCAGGCTGCGCGCCCGGCGGCGCACTTTCCGCCGCCACATGGGCATGTAGAAGATGTACCAGCCGCTGAGAACGATCGGCAGCAGCAGGAAGAGCGACTGCCCGACGGTCAGCGCGAGGACGACGAACATGATCGAGATCACGACGGCGTACCCGATCGAAGACACGCGGAACCGCCGCATCTCCCGCAGGATGCCGTGGTATTCGTCGGCCGGGATCTGTTGTGTGTTCCAGCAGCGGCCGCAGCCCTCGCAGTTCCAACGCTCGCCGTAGGGAACCTGACGCGTTGCGCCGCACTCGCAGCGAATCGTGATCGGCGGCCCGCGCATCCACCCGATTCTATGTCGGAACGCGCCCGGCTGACCATTGCCAATTTTCGAGGACGAGGCATCGCCTGGGCAATTGAAACTGCCGGACCCACCTGTTACGTTCGCTCCGTGTCAGGCCTGCGTTGGCGTCAACCACGAAGGAGGTGTCGCCGTGGCTGACGCGGCGATCGAAGAGCGACAGCTGCTCAAGTCGCTTCGCTGGTACGACGGGTTCGTGATCGCGCTGTGCAACCCGGGTTTTCTGATCGGCTTCGTCGGCTACTCCTTCGGGACGCTCGGCGCCTGGGGCGCGATGACGCTCTGGGGCATCTCGGCAGCGATCGGACTGCTGTCGAACTGGATCTACTCCGAGACGGCCGCGATGTTCCCGAACCAGTCGGGGGGGATCGCGCTCTACGCGCACGAGGGGTGGCGCCGCTACTTCACACTCGTCGGTCCGGTCGCGACGTTCGGCTACTGGATCGGCTGGTCGGTCGTCCTCTCGATCTTCGGCAAGATCATCGGCGACCTCGTCGAGGCGAAGTGGTTCCCCAGCCAGGCGAGCCACGTCTACTTCAGCCTCGGCAACAACCATCTCGGGTTGTCGCACATGATCGCGATCGGGCTGATCGCCGCCGTCTGGATCTTCAACCTCTTCGGGGTGAAGCCGACGCTGTTCGTCGGCTACATCACGGGTGCGCTCCTGATGATTCCACTGGTGGTCCTGATCATCGTCCCCTTCGCGACGGGGGACTGGCACAGCTCGAACCTCCACTGGACGATCGGTGGACCCTGGGGAGGCTGGAGGATCGTCTTCGTCTGGCTCTTCCTGAACGGTTGGTCGGCCTACGGCATCGAGGTGGCCGCGAGCTTCGCACCGGAGTACCACGACACGAAGCGCGACACCGCGCTCGCGCTGCGCTCGGCTGCGACGTTCTCGCTGCTCGTCTACGTGCTGCTCCCGATGACCATCGGCGGCTCGATCGGCGTCACTGCGCTGAACAAGGCGGGTGCCGAAGGCCAGTTCTACGTGCCGCTGTTCAACCACCTCGTCGGCAGCGGAGTTGCGAGCGTCATGCTGATCTTCGTGCTCGCAAGCCTGGTGCTGGCGATGAACTCGTCCACGGCCGACGCCGGTAGGGCGCTGTACGGCATCTCGAGGGCGGGGATGACGATCAAGGAGTTGGGCGTCCTGAATCGCTTCCACGTCCCGGCGCGGGCGATGACCCTCGACCTGGTCGTCAACGTCGCGCTCGTCCTGTTCGTGTCCAGCAACCTCGCGATCCTCTACCTGAGCAACATCGGCTACATCTTCGCCCACATCGCCGCTATGACCGGGTTCCTACTCCTACGCAAGGACCGCCCGGACTGGCCGCGGCCGATCAAGGTGGCGCCGATCTGGCTCCCGATCGCAGGTGCGATCGCAGCGGCGAACCTCGTCTTCCTCGTCGTCGGCGCCGGCAGCCCGACATTGAACGGCTACGGGACGTGGGGCGACTTCGGTATCGGCGTCGGCGTGCTGGGGATCTCGATCGTGCTCTACGTGTTCCGCCGGGTCGTGCAGGACAAGCAGCGGGTCCATTTCCGCGAGGAGACGCCGAAGCTGCCGGTCGACTCGGGCGAGCCCGCCTCGGCGGCGGTCGGCGTGCCAGGGGCGTAAGGCATGCGCGTGGGAGGGGTGACCGGCCGGCTCCTCCCACCGCCCGTCCAGTGGTTGTGAATATGAGCGAAGGAGGCCCGACGAACCATGCCGCGTAACCCGAAGCACGACATTCTGTTCGAGCCGATCCAGATCGGCCCGAAGACGATGAAAAACCGCTTCTACCAGATTCCCCACTGCAACGGCTTCGGCTCGGAACGGCCGTTGAGCCAGGCGTATTTCCGTGCGATGAAGGCCGAGGGAGGCTACGCGGCGTGCTGCACGGAGTACTGCTCGATCTCACCGGAGTCGGACGACACGCACCGCGTCTCGGCGCGGATCTGGGACGACGGTGACATTCGCAACCTGTCGATCATGTGCGACCTGCTCCACGAGCACGGCGCCCTGGCGGCCTGCGAGCTCTGGTACGGCGGTCCGCACGCACCCTGTATGGAATCGCGGTGCGTCCCGCGCGGCCCGAGCCAGATCCCAAGCGACTTCGAGTACCTGACCTATGCCAAGGAGATGGACAAGGACGACATCCGCGAGGTGCAGCAGATGTACGTGGACGCCGCGATTCGCGCCCGAACCGCGGGCTTCGACATCGTCTACGTCTACGGCTCGCACTCCTACCTGCCGCAGCAGTTCCTGACGCCGTACTACAACCACCGCACGGACGAGTACGGCGGCTCGCTCGAGAACCGCGCCCGCTTCTGGCGCGAGACGATCGAGCAGGTCAAGGAAGCTGTCGGCGACGACTGCGCGATCTGCGTTCGCATCTCGACGGACATGTTCCTGGGCGAAGCCGGTACGCAGCTCGAGCGGGATGCGCTGCCGTTCGTCGAGCTCGTCGACCACCTCGTCGACGTCTGGGACGTCAACGTCTCGGGCATCTCCGAATGGGGAGAAGACGCGACGCCGTCGCGCTTCTACCCGCAGGGCCGGGCGCTGCCGTGGCAGGCCGCGGTGAAGAGCGTCTCGAAGAAGCCGGTGCTGGGCGTCGGCCGCTGGACGAACCCGGATGCAATGGTCGACGCGATCAACTCCGGCAAGCTCGACATCATCGCGACCTGCCGCCCTTCGATCTCGGACCCGTTCCTGCCCCGGAAGATCGACGAGGGGCGGCTCGACGACATCCGCGAGTGCATCGGCTGCAACATCTGCATCTCGCGCTGGGAGATCGGCGGTCCGCCGCTCATCTGCACGCAGAACGCGACGGCCGGTGAGGAGTACCGCCGCGGTTGGCACCCGGAGCGCTTCGAGCCGGCTGCGAACGCGGAGAACGACGTGCTCGTGATCGGCGCAGGTCCGGCGGGGATGGAGTGCGCGATGATCCTCGGCAAGCGCGGGATGCGCCGCGTGCACCTCGTCGAGGCGCAGGACGACATGGGCGGGATCATGCGCTGGATTCCGCAGTTGCCCGGGCTCGGCGAGTGGGCTCGACTCGTCAACTACCGCAAGATCCAGATCGACAAGCTGAAGAACGTCGAGTTCGTTCCGAACACCGTGCTCGACGCGCAAGGCGTCAAGGAGTACGGCGCCGAGATCGTGATCGTCGCGACCGGCGGGTACTGGGCGACCGACGGCTTGAACGGCGGGACGCACGCCACGATCCCGGGCGCCGACGCGAGCCTGCCTCACATCCTCACCCCCGAGCAGATCATGGTCGAGGGCAAGGAGGCGCCCGGGGAGCGCGTGATCGTCTTCGATAACGACGGCTACTTCATGGGTGTCTCGCTCGCCGAGAAGCTGGCGCTCGAGGGCAAGAAGGTCACGATCATGACCCCGATGGGCCACATCGCGGCTTACATGCACTTCACGCTCGAGGCACCGAACATGCATCGCAAGCTCCACTCACTCGGCGTCGAGATCGTCACCTACCACATGCCGTCGAAGGTCGAGGCCGGCGGTGTAACGGCGGAGCACATCTACGACACGGACGGGCATTCGCGCAGCTTCGAAACCGACGCGGTCGTGCTCGTCTCGCAGCGGCGCTCGAACGAGGCGCTCTTCCGCGAGCTGAAGGACGTCGTCGGGCGAGAGGCGCTCGCCGCCGAGGGTGTCGACGCGCTCTACCGGATCGGCGACTGCGAGGCGCCGCGGCTGATCGCAGACGCTGTCTTCTCGGGGCACCGGCTGGCGCGGGAGATCGACGCGCCGAACCCGGAGACGCCGCTGCCGTTCAAGCGCGAGCGCCGCGTTCCCGACGCGGAGTCGCTCGAGGACGAGCTGCGCGAGCTGCGCGAGCGGCGCGAGCGAGAGGCGGTGCCGGCCTGAGGATCGTCGTCGCCGTCAAGCAGGTCAAGGTCATCGGAGACGAGGTCGAATTCGCGGCCGACGGCCGAGATGTCGACCCCGACTTCGTCGACCGGGCCTTGAACGAGTGGGACGCCTGCGCTGCCGAGGAGGCGATCCGCATCCGCGAGCGGCTCGGCGAGGGTGAGGTCGTGATCGTGACGGTCGGCGACGAGGAGAGCGAGGCAGTGCTGCGGCGCTGCCTCGCCATGGGCGCCGACCGGGCGATCCGCGTCGACACCGGGTCGGCCGGTCCTTCACCGCTCGACCCGATCTCGACCGCGAGGGCGCTTGCCGGCGCTGTCGCGGCCGAGTCGCCAGACCTCACGCTCACCGGCGTCCAGTCGGCGGACTCCGTTCAGGGCTCGACGGGCGTCGCACTCGCCGAACTGCTGGGCTTGCCACGGGTCGCGGTCGTCACGAAGGTCGACTGGGACGGAAGCGGCCCGGCGACGGTCAACCGCGAGCTCGAGGGCGGCCTCATCGATGTGGTCGAGGTGGAGACACCGGCGGTGCTGACGATCCAGACCGGGATCAACGAGCCGCGCTACGTCAACCTGCGCGCGATCAAGCAGGCCGAGCGGCACGAGATCGCCGTCGCCCGCGCCGAGACGGGCGAGTCCGCCTACCGCGTGCGGCGGATGTTCTCGCCGCCGCGCGGCGAGGGCGCGGAGCTGTTGGACGGAGGGCCGGCCGAGATCGCGCTGCGGATCGTCGAGCTGGTGCGAGAACGCCTCGCATGAGCGTCCTCGTCGTCGCCGAGCACTTGCAGGGACGCGTTCGCGACGTCACGTTCGAGTTGGTGACTTCGGCGCGCACGCTCGGCGGCCCCGTGACGGTGGCCGTGATCGGCCCGGATCTCCTGGACGTGAATCGCGAAGGCGTCGACGAGATCGTGCACGTGCGCGTCGAGCAGTCCGAGTTCGAAAACGACATCTACCAGCGTGCGCTCGAGACGCTGATCGAGGACCGGCAGCCGGAGGTCGTCCTGCTCGGCTTCACGGTCAACAGCATGGGTTACGGAGCTGCGGCGGCCACGAAGCTCGGGCTCGGCTTCGCCAGCGACGTCTTCGCCGTCACCCGCGACGCAGAATCGATTGTCGCGACGCGCGCCTTCTACGGCTCCAAGGTGCACGGCGAGCTGGAGTTCCCGGCCGGAAAGCCGGTGCTGCTCATGCTGCGACCGACGGTGTGGCCTCCCGCCGAGGGGCCGGGCTCGGCAACTCGAGCGGAGCTCGACCTCGAAGGAGTCACTGCACGTGCGCGACATCTGGAGTTCCGGGAGGTTGCGAAGGGCGACGTCGACATCACGACGGCGGACTTCCTGCTCTCGATCGGCCGCGGCGTCGGCGAGCAGGACAACGTTGCGATGTTCGAGGAGCTCGCCGAGAAGCTCGGCGCGACGCTCGCCGTCTCACGCCCGATCGTCGACGCAGGCTGGATGCCGAATGCACGGCAGGTCGGCCAGTCGGGCAAGACGGTGAAGCCCAAGGTCTACCTCGCCTTCGGAATCTCCGGCGCCGTCCAGCATCTCGCCGGGATGAAGACGAGCGAGCTGATCATCGCCGTCAATACCGACCCGGAGGCGGCGATCTTCGAGGTGGCGCATTACGGCGCTGTCGCCGACCTCTTCGACGTCGCGGAAGAACTGGCGAAGCTCGTTTGACCGAGAGTCGCCAAACCTTCGCGGGGCTCGCGCACTGGGAGATCGTCTTCTGGTACGTCCTGATCGTCCTCTCGATCGTAGTCTTCTTCTGGGGTCTCGCGCAGCTCGTCCAGAAATACCGCAGTGGTCGAACGGGGCCAATGGACCTGCGTGGGGGAGGCCGGCGCGCGGCGCGTGCCGCGGCGATCATCTTCACGCATCGCTGGATCAAGCGCCGCGATCCGCTTGCCGGGGTCGGCCACGCACTGATCTTCTACGGCTTCCTGGTGCTCTTTGCCGGCACGACGATCCTCTCGATCCAGACCGACATCGCAAAGCCGCTCTTCGGCTTCGATTTCTGGCACGGAGCGTTCTACCTCGGCTACTCGCTCGTGCTCGACGTCTTCGGCTTCGGTCTCGCCGTCGGGCTCGCGATCATGGCGGCGAAGCGGCTCAACCGTCCGAAGCGCCTCGACTACCAGCGACCGGATCGCGAGGAGGATCGCAGGGGCTACGTGATCGGCGACTGGGTCTTCGTCGGTCTGCTCTTCTTCCTCACGCTGACCGGGTTCCTGCTCGAGGCATTCCGGATCGCGCAGACGAATCCGTCGTTCGAGACCTGGTCGCCCATCGGCTGGGTCGTGGGGCGCGGCTTCAGCAGGCTCGGAATGACGCCGCAGGAGGCGTCGAGCGCCCACTTCGCGACCTGGTGGGCGCACGGCGTCGTCGCGCTCGCGTTCGTCTCGTCCATTCCGTTCACCAAGGCCGTGCACATGCTCGCTGCCCCGGCGAACGTCGCCGTGCGGGACGATCTCGCCGGCAAGCGGCTGCCTCTGCTCCCGCCCAACGCGACGCCGGAGCAGGTCGGGTACGGCAAGATCGCCGACCTCACCTGGCAGCACCTCGTCTCGCTCGACGCGTGCACGAAGTGCGGCAAGTGCCATGTCGTCTGCCCGGCGAACGCGTCCGGCTATCCGCTCTCACCGCGCGACGTGATCCTCGACCTGCGCGAGCTCGCCAAGCACTCGGGGGCTGAGGCGAAGATCGGCGACCGCATCCGGCCCGACACGATCTGGTCGTGCACGCAGTGCATGGCGTGCGTCGAGATCTGCCCGGTCGGCATCGAGCACGTCCCGATCATCAACCAGATGCGCCGCCGCCTCGTCGAAAACGGCGAGCTCGACTCGATGCTCCAGTCGACGCTCGAGGCGGTGTACGAGACGGGTAACTCGTTCGGCGAACCGAAGCGCAAGCGGCCGCGCTGGACGCGCGAGCTCGGCTTCGAGGTCAAGGACATCCGCCGTGAGCCTGCCGAGCTGCTCTGGTTCGTCGGCGACTACGCCTCGTTCGACGCGCGCAATCAGAGTGCCACGCGGGACCTTGCTCGAATCCTGCACGAGGCCGACGCGGACTTCGGCATCCTCTTCGACGCCGAGAAGACCGCCGGCTGCGATGTGCGCCGCGCCGGCGAGGAGGGCCTGTGGGCGGCGCTCGCCGAGGAGAACGTGAAGACGATCTCCGGCTGCGAGTTCGAACGTGTCTTCTCGTCCGACCCGCACACCTTCCACACGCTGCGGAACGAGTATCCGCAGCACGGCGGCACCTGGAACGTGCTGCACCACTCGCAGTTACTGCTCGAGTTGCTCGAGAGCGGGCGTCTGACGCCGCGGAAGGAGCTCGGCTATCGGATCACCTATCACGATCCCTGCACGCTCGGCCGTTACAACGGCGTCTATGAAGCGCCGCGGCGGGTGCTCGAGGCGATCGGCTGCGAGCTCGTCGAGATGCCGCGGAATCGCGACAACTCCTTCTGCTGCGGCGCCGGCGGCGGTCGCATCTGGATGAAGGAGCTGAAGGAAGAGGGCGCGCGGCGTCCGAGCGAGCAGCGCATCGACGAGGCCGTCGCGCTCGGCACGCTCGACTACTTCGTCGTCTGCTGCCCGAAGGACGTGACGATGTACGAGGACGCGATCAAGACCTCGGGCCACCAGGGCGAGCTCGAGCTGCGCGAGCTCTCGGAGCTCGTGCTCGAGTCGCTCGACCTATCCATGCCGGAGCCGGTGGCAGCCGCCGCCGGAAAGGAGGAGCAGTGAGCAAGGAGACCGCGTTCCACCCACGACTTGCGGCGCTCACGGACGAGTGGATGGATCTGTTCGGCTACTTCGCGCCGAGCGTCGTGACCGACACGGAGAGCGAATACCGAGCCGTTCGCGAGACGGCGGGGCTGATGGACTTCACAATGCTGCGCAAGGTCGACCTCGACGGTCCGGCCGCGCTCGAGCTCGTCAACGGCATCGTCGGCCGCGACGTGTCGAAGCTCGGCCAGGGGCAGATCGCGTACGGCCCGCTCGTCGACGAGGACGGGAAGATGGTCGACGATTGCACCGTCATGAACCGCGGTCCGGACCGCGTTCGGTACTGCGGCGCGAACGACCGCGACTTCGCGATCTTCACAGCGGCCGCTGAGGGGACGGGCATCGAGGTGCGCGAGTTCACCGACGCGATGCCGCACCTCTGCCTGCAGGGCCCGCTCAGCCGGGAGATCCTCCAGCCGATCGCGAACCAGGACCTCTCGAACGCAGCGTTTCGCTACTACACCTTCCGCGAGGACGTCGAGATCGCCGGCATTCCCGTCTTCATGACGCGGCTCGGCTACACGGCCGAGCTCGGCTACGAGCTATGGGTCGACCGCGAGCGTGCGCTCGATTTGTGGGACGCGCTGCTCGAGGCCGGCGAGCCGGCTGGAATGAAGGTGATCGGAATGACGGCGCTCGACCTCTTCCGTATCGAGGGCGGGTTCATCATCGGCGGCGTCGAGTACGACCCGTCGGTCTCGCCGTTCGAGTGCGGGCTCGGCTGGGCGGTGTCGTTCGACAAGGAAGCGCTGCGCGGGCGCGCCGGGCTCGAGCGCGACCGCGACGACAGCACGCTGCGATTGACGAGCGTCGTGCTCGAGTCGGGAGGCGACGACGCGAGCGGCGCGCCGCTCTCGATCGGCGGCGTCGTCACGCAGGCGGTTGTCTCGCCTTACCTCGACGGTAAGACGCTCGGACTGGCGAAGGTGCCGAAGGAGCTCGCGAAGGCGCCCGGCACGAAGCTGACGGCGACGGTGGCTGGTCAGGAAGTCGCGGGCGAGATCGCGCCGCACCCGGTCTACGACAAGGAACGGCGGCGCGCGAAAGAGCTTTAGCTACGACCAGGGGTACGGTGAGTGCGAAACCGGGTGCAGGTCGCCGGCCTCGAAGCGCTCGAAGCGGAACGGGTAGAGCAGCGTCGAGTGCTCGCCGACGAGCACCTTGGCCACCTCGCGCCCGACGCCGATCATCTTGTAGCCGTGGTTCGAGTCGAGAACCGCGTAGACGTTCGGCCGCAGGTAATCGAACACGGGGAAATTGTCGGCGGTGAAGGCACCAACGCCACCCGAGCGCGCGGTCTTGTACAGCGGGCGGCAGCCCTCGAAGCGCGCCATCGCATGGGAGAGCGCAGCGCACCACATGTCCGGGAAGTCGGGGTCGACGTTCGTCGTCTGCGGGTACGGGTCGAGCTCGGTGTCGTCCTCGACGGTGAGCGGCGACGCGCCTCCCTGGACGCCGTTGCGGTCGCGCTTGAAGTAGATGCCCCAGAGCTCATCGGTCACGAGCCGGCCGTCGTCCGTCGTGAGCGGCGCGTCGGTGTCGAGGTGGATCACCGGTGGCGGCCCGCCGTCCGCGGTTGCAAACGTCGCCGGGTCGACGCCGATCTCGCCCTCCTGGAGGTTCCAGTACGTCCACATCGGCCGGTCCTTCGCGACCTCGCCCGACGGCATCCGGATGTCGATGGTCATGGGCAACCCGAGCATCCCCCAGAACCGCTTGGCCCATGGCCCGGGTGCAATGACGAGCTGCTCGCCGATCTCGACGCGCCCACGGCTCGTGTCGAGCGCTCCGACGGTGCCGTCGGACTCCGACTCGATGTCCTGCAACTCGACGCCGGAGTGGATGGTCACGCCCTCGGACTCGCACTTGCCGACGAGGCCGAGCACCGAGTCCATGTTGAAGGCGAAGCCGCCCTGGTGCTCGTGGAGGCAGACCGTCACGCCCTTTGCGCGCCAGTCCGGGAACAGGGCCTTCATGTGTGCGTCGACGGCGGCCTCGCCGGCGATCAGCTCCGAGCGGTAGCCGATCCGCTGGTGGCGCTCGTGCACCGCGGTCAGATCCGGCTCCTGCACGCAGGCGCCGAGCGCCAGGTAGCCGACGGGGTTGTAGTGGTAGGCGACGGGATCGGACTCCCAGACCTCGACGCAGGCCTGCATCAGCTCGCTCATCGCCGGCTGGAAGTAGTTGTTGCGCACGACACCGCACGCGATCCCTGATGCGCCCGCCCCGGGGCTGGTCTTGTCGAGGACGACGATGTCTTCCCCGGAGCCGAGCCCGCGCGCCTTCAGCTCTTTCGCGAGGTGATACGCGGTCGACAGGCCGTGGATGCCGGCGCCGATGACGACGTAGCGAGAGCGGGAGGGAACTGTCATAGGTTCATCGCCGGTGGGGCAACGCTATATCCAAACTGTACCAGTGCGCTCAGTGGGCGGGTGGCTCCCAGCCTTCCAGCACGGGCGCCTTCCAGTCCGTCCCGACGGTCGGCGAGCCGTCGACCCACGAGCCGAGCAGCGGCTGCGGGAACTTGCAGTGCTTCTCCTTCAGCTGGATCCCGTAGGAGTTGCCGGACTGCAGGTGCATGATCAGGACCTTGCGTGCGAGCTCGTCCTGGCGGCCCTCGGGAATCGGGAAGTAGATCTTCAGGAACGAGTTCGAATACCGGTCGAACACGGCAGGAGTTCCCTCCTCCTCCAGAAGCCCGACGTCCTCGAGCCAGTTCAGGTCGGGGCCCGGCGTCGCGGCGTCGAGGTCGATGTCCTCGACGAGCGAGATGTCCTCCTGGTACGGGAAGCGGCGCCCGGACAGGACCTCCGAGTCGATCGACCGGGTTCTATCCGGGGAGGACATCGGCTTCCACTCCCGGCAGGAAGTCTGACGGGTACTCGATGTAGCGCTCGAGCAGCCGCTTCAGCTCGGCGTGATTTCTCGCCTCCGTCACTCCGGGGATGTACTCGGTGCCCGCGAGCGGCACCTTCGCCATCGCGGCTGCCTCCATCGTGAGCGCACAGAGATCCTCGGGCTCGAGGCTGTGGACGTCGGTCTTGCCGCAGGCCCGGGCGAGCATCTGCACCTCGATCGTGAGCGTGTGCAGGAAGTTGTAGACCCGCTCAGCCGCCTCGTCCACGAGCAGCCGCTTGCGCAACTCGGGATCCTGGGTCGTGATCCCCACCGGACAGCGGCCCGTGTGGCAGTGATAGCACCGCCCCGCCGGGACGCCGACGGTGCCCTCGTAATCGGTGACACCCGGAATCTCCTTGTTGCAGTTCAGGGCCATCAGCGCGGAGTGGCCGATGGCGACCGCGGTCGCGCCGAGCGCGATGCACTTCGCGACGTCCCCGCCGTTGCGGATCCCCCCGGCGACGACGAGGTCGATCTCGTCCGCGAGCCCGACGTCCTCGAGCGCGCGGCGTGCCTCCGGGATCGCGGCCATCAGCGGGATGCCAGTCTCCTCGGTGGCGAGGTGCGGCCCGGCACCCGTGCTGCCCTCGGCGCCGTCGAGGTAGATGATGTCCGGCCCGCACTTGGCCGCCATCCGCACGTCGTCGTACACGCGCGCCGCGCCGAGCTTGAGCTGGATCGGAATCTGGTAGTTCGTCGCCTCGCGGACCTCCTGGATCTTCAGCGAGAGGTCGTCCGGCCCGAGCCAGTCGGGATGCCGCGCCGGCGAGCGCTGGTCGATGCCGACCGGGAGCGAGCGCATCTCCGCGACCTGCTCGGTCACCTTCTGGCCCATCAAGTGCCCGCCGAGGCCGACCTTGCAGCCCTGGCCGATGAAGAATTCGCAGCCGTCGGCGAGCATCAGGTGGTGCGGGTTGAACCCGTACCGGCTCTGAATGCATTGGTAGTACCACTTGGTCGAGAGGTCTCGCTCCGGCGGGATCATCCCACCCTCGCCCGAGCACGTCGCCGTGCCGGCCATCGATGCTCCCTTTGCGAGTGCCATCTTCGCCTCGAGCGACAATGCGCCGAAGCTCATCCCGGTGATGTAGACCGGGATGTCGAGCTCGAGCGGCTTCTCTGCGAAGCGCGCGCCGAGCACCGTCTTCGTGTCGCACCGCTCGCGGTATCCCTCGATCACGAATCGCGTCAGCGTGCCGGGGAGGAACATCAGCTCGTCCCAGTGCGGGATCTTCTTGAACATCGAGAAGCCGCGCATGCGGTAGCGGCCGAGCTCGGCCTTCATGTGGATGTCGTCGATGACCCCCTGCGTGAAGATCTGGCTGTGCCCGAGGACTGTGTGCGCCGAAGGTGCGTTCTCGTCGGCCACTAGAGCACCAGCTTTCGTTCCGAAGGTTCGAGGTTGTCGTAGTTGTAGAGCTTCTTACCGCACACGAACTTCTGGAATTCCGGCGGCGTGCCGAGCTCGTGCACGCGGAACTTCCGCTCGATGAACTCCGTGTCGGCATCGGTCCACTCGCCGGGGATGCAGTCGACGCCGAGAGACTTGACCTTTCCCCCGACATAGATCACGCCGTCGTACATCGAGTCACCGAGACTCGGCCCGACGTCGCCGCAGAAGATCTGCCGACCGCGCTGCATCATGAAGCCGTTGCTCGACCCGCCGCTGCCGAGCACGATGATCGTGCCGCCCTTCTGGTCGATCCCGGTGCGCGCGCCGACGCGGCCCTTGATGATCAGATCACCCCCGCGGATCGCCGCGCCGGTGAGTGAGCCCGCGTTGCCGTCGATCGTGACGACGCCCGACATCATGTTCTCGCAGGCGGACCAGCCGACGCGGCCGGTGATGTGCACCTCGGGCCCGTCGATCACACCGAGCCCGAAGTAGCCGAGGCTGCCGTCGAACGTGATGCGGCAGCGCGTGAGGATGCCGACGCCGAGCGAGTGCTTCGCGCCGGGGTTGCGCACGAGCACGTCCTTGACGCCCTGCTCGTAGAGGAGCCAGCGCAACTCGAGGTTGATCTTCCGCGTCGTCATGTCCTTGGCATCGAAGACGGCCTTGGTGCCGTCGATCTCCGCGACCTTGGCAACCGTGGCGTCGACCTCGACGAGCCCGCGCGCGTCGTAGCTGATCTTCGACTCGCCGACTACCGCTCCCACACGAGCACCTCGCCCTCGTAGGGATCGTAGGTCGGAATCTCATGGTCGACGATCGCGCGGATCGCAATCTCCTCCGAGGCGAGCGCGACCATCTCGTCGCCTTCATAGAGCACGAGAGGTTTGGCGGCGAGCTCGTCCTTCGCGACGCCCAGTGCGTCCTTCGTCACGCAGATGTACGTGAAGACGCCGTCGAGGTCGTCGAGGCTCTGCCGCATCGCCTCCTCGAGCGTGTAGTCCTCGTGCATCTTCTCCGCGAGGTAGACCGCGATGATCTCGGAGTCGCATTCGGACTGAAAGCGGTGACCGGAGCGCTCGAGCCGGCGACGCCACTGGTGATAGTTCGTCAGTTGCCCATTGTGGACGACGGCAACGTCGCCGAACGGATAGGCCCAGTACGGATGCGCACCGGAGATGTCGACATCCGACTCGGTCGCCATGCGCACATGGCCGATCGCGTGCGTGCCTGTGAAGCCGCCGAGCTTGTAGCCGTCCGCCACGCTCTCGGCGTCACCGAGGTCCTTGATGATCTCGAGGGAGTGGCCGAGCGAGAGCACCTCGGCGTCGGTGACGTCCTCGACCGTGTCGGCGAGCGTCTTCAGGTCGCCGTCGTAGTCGAACGTGACGCGATCCGCGTACTCGTTCTCATGCTCGATCTCGAGGTTGCGAGCGCCGAGATGACGCAGGCGGCCCTCGACCTGCGCGCGGTGGCGGCGAAGCCGATCTTCGAACTCGAAGTCACGTGGCGTGTTCGCATCCGCGAGCTTGTAGCGCATGATCACCTGCCGGCCCGCAGTGCCGTAGAGCGCGTACCCGGTCGAGTCGGGGCCCCTGTGCTTCATCGACTGAAGCATCCGGGTCATGTCAGCGCCGATCGGGTGGCCGTCGCTTCGGTCTCGATAGATGATCCCTGCGATCCCGCACATTACGGGAGCACATCCAGGTACTTCTCGCGCTCCCAGTCCGTTACGACGGCGAGATACTGCTCCCACTCGTCGCGCTTGTAATGCATGTAGACATCGTAGAGGCGGCCGGGCAGGGCGCTGCGAACGACCTCGTCGCCGGCAAGCGCCTCGAGCGCCTCGCCGAGATGCGCCGGCACGCGAGGAATCTCGGCCCCCTCGTCCAGCACGTCGTAGACGTTCCGCTGCTGCGGCGGGCCGGGATCGAGCTTGCGCTTCACGCCGTCCAGGCCGGCCTTCAGGAGCGCGGCCTGCGTCAGGTAGGGGTTGCACGCGGAGTCGACCGCGCGGAACTCGAAGCGGCCACCGCTGGCGACGCGCACGAGCGTTGTGCGGTTCTGCCAGCCGTAGTCCTTGTAGATCGGGGCCCAGAACCCGAAGTCCCAGAAGCGCTTGTATGAGTTGACCGTCGAGGCGGTGATCCCACACAGGCCGCGGTAGTGATCGAGGATGCCGCCCATGAACTGCAGGCCGAGCTCCGAGAGCTTCGCAGGCCCGTCGGCGTCGTAGAAGACGTTGTCTCCGGCCTCGTCGCAGAGCGTGAAGTGATGGTGCGCGCCGTTCGCGGAGACGCCGGTGAACGGCTTCGGCATGAAGCTCGCGATCACGCCGTGCTTGCGCGCAACGGCGGCGCAGAGCTGGCGATACGCCGAGAGGTTGTCCGCGGTGCGAACCGCCCGGTCGTACAGGAAGTTCAGCTCGAGCTGGCCGGGCGAGTCCTCGTGGTCGCCGTACGTCGGGTTGATGCCGAGCTGCTCGCCGTAGTCGACGACGTCGAGAATGATCTCCCGCAGCTCCTCGAACTGATTGATGTGGTAGCACCAGGGCTTCGTCAGGCCGACGGCGTCATTCGGATCGTCGGTCTTGCGCATCCACATCATCTCGGGCTCGATGCCGCAGAGGAACGTGTAACCGAGCTCCTGCTCGGCCTCGTTCACGATCCGCTTCAGGTTCTGGCGTGGATCCGCCTCGAGCGGCAATCCCGTCTCGGTGTCGTAGCAATCGCAGAACACGCGCGCGACGCGTGCGTCCCACGGGAGCTGCGCAAACGTGTCGAGATCGGCGATTGCCGCCAGCTCGGATTCCTCCGGGCCGAACCCGATGTACTGGTTCTTCCGGTCGACGAACAGGTCGGCCGTCGCCCCGTAGACGAGCTGGTAGCCCTCTGTGGCGACCTTCTCCCACTGGGTGGCGACGACGCCTTTGCCGTTCACGTGCCCGGAGATCGAGACCTGCTGGAAAAAGATGTACTTGATCCCGCGCTCGTCGATCAGCTTGCGGAGCTGGCGGATCTTCTCGAGCCGTTGGGGATCGTTTCTCGCCTCCGTGAGCGTCGGGAACGGATCCGCGATCGGACCTTTCGCAAGGACTCTCTGAACCTCTGTCGGACCTGATTCAACGACAGCCATGTGGGTGACTCCTTCTCGCGGGACCGTCGGCGCCATTATGGATCAATTGGCAATTGCGTTGCAAAAAGCGCCATGGGACTTGCGCGGAGCCGGCCGGTTCGACAAAACTGGCAATAGCGTTTCCCCAGCGGGGATCTTTGGAGGTTCGTTGTCGTTCCTGCTCAGCTGTCCGAACTGCGGTCTCCGCGACGTGAACGAGTTCGCGTACGCCGGTGAGGTGACCTCACGGCCGTCCGCCGCGCCGACCGTGCGGGAGCTCAACGCCTACGTGTACTTCCGCGACAACGTCGCCGGCGTGCAGCGCGAGTGGTGGCAGCACCGGTTCGGGTGCGAGCTGTGGTTCCTCGCGGAGCGCGACACGCGCACGAACGAGGTCATCGGCGTCGAGCTGCCGGGCGACGGCGGTCCGAAAGCCGCGCCCGACCCCGTCGTGCCGGAGAGTCCCGCCGTCTGATGCGCCTTCCACCGCAGCCAGGCGAGCTGCTCGACCGCACACGGGAGGTGACCTTCTCGTTCCGCGGAGCGTCAGTGCGCGCCTTCGCCGGCGACACCATCGGCTCGGCCCTCTATGCCTCCGGCGTGCGCGTCTTTTCGCGCAGCTTCAAATACCACCGCCGGCGCGGACTCGTCTGCGTCTCGGGGGGCTGCCCGAACTGCATGATGACGGTCGACGGAACGCCCAACGTGCGCGTCTGCGTCGAGCCCATCCGCGAGGGGGCGGTGGTGGAGCCGCAGAACGTGCTCGGCTCACTCGACCGCGACCTGCTCTCGGTCGTGGACAAGATCGGAAGGCCGTTCACCCCGGTCGGCTTCTACTACCGCACGATGATCCGGCCGCGCCGTTTCTGGCCGTACTACGAGAAGTTCCTGCGTAACGTCGCCGGGCTCGGCCGGATCGACAAGCACCGCGGCCGCACCACCCGGTACGACGCCGAGCACCGGCAGGTCGACGTGCTCGTTGTCGGAGGGGGGCGCTCGGGCAGACGGTCGGCGCAGGAGGCTGCGGCGCTCGGCGAGACCGTCCTCCTCGTGGACGAGAACGTGCGGCGGCACGAGCCCGAGGGCTACGAGATCATCGCGCCCGGTCGGGCGATCGGGATCTACGAAGGAGGGCTCGTGCCGGTCGAGGCGGGCCCGCTGCTGCTCCGGGTCCGCGCGAAGAGAATCGTCGTCGCGACAGGGGCGATTGAGCAGCCGCTCATCTTCCCCGGCAACGACCTCGTCGGTGTCATGCTCCCCGACGGCGCCCGGCGCCTGATGCGGGACTTCGCGCTGAAGCCGGGCGAGCGCGCAGTCGTGCTCGCGGCCGACGACCGCGGTCTGGCCGTGGTCGGCGAGCTGGAGCAGGCGGGCGTCGAGGTTGTCGCGACCGTCGACCTCCGGGAGGCCGACCCGGCCGAGATCGTCGCCGAAGGGAAAGGCGGCCGCGTCCGTGGCGTCCGGATCGGCGCCGATCGTCGCGACTGCGACCTGCTGATCGCGGCGGGTGCGCCACAGCCCGCGTACTCGCTGCTGGCGCAGGCGGGTGCGCGGATCGCCTACGACGACGCGCGCGGCATCTTCTTCCCGACCGACCTGCCCGCCGGTCTGCAGGCGGTCGGCCGGGTGACGGGCGACCTCGGCGACCTCTCCCGCATCCGCGCGTGCCACGGCGATTCGGGCTTCGTATGCATCTGTGAGGACGTCGCCGTCAAGGACATGAAAAGGGCGCTCGCCGAAGGGTTCGACTCGATCGAGCTGGCGAAGCGCTACACGACCGTGACGATGGGGCCCTGCCAGGGCCGTCTCTGCCACCGGTCGTCCATCCGGCTCTACGCGCGCGAGCAGAAGACCGACGAGGCGTCGATCGGCACGACGACGGCGCGTCCGCCGTGGGCGCCGATCAAGCTCGGCCTCCTCGCCGGGAGGCCGCACGAGCCTGCGAAGCGCACGGCGCTCCACCATCGGCACGAGGAGGCGGGCGCCGCGGTGATCTGGACCGGAGCCTGGCTCAGGCCTCACTCCTATGGAGACGCGCCGGCCGAGGCGCGGAACGTGCACGACGCGGTGGGCGTGATCGATGTCTCGACACTCGGGAAGCTGCTCGTCACCGGGACCGACGCGGCCGCGTTCCTCGAGCGTCTGTACCCCAACCGCTTCGCCGACCTGAAGTCGGGACGGGTGCGCTACGGCGTTCTCTCCACCGACGCCGGTCGAATCATGGACGACGGCACGATCGCGCGGCTCTCGGACGACCAGTTTTACGTCACCACCACCTCGACCGGCGCTGACAGCGTCTTGGGGTGGTTCGAATGGTGGAACGCGATCTGGCGGATGGACGTCGAGGTCTTCAACCTCACCGGCGCGGTCGCCGCCGTCAACGTCGCGGGGCCCCGCGCGCGCGACCTGCTCGGTCGTCTGACGAGCACCGATGTCTCGAACGAGGCGTTCCGCTACCTCGACGCAAAGGAGGCGTATGTCGCCGGGGTTCCCTGCCTGAGCCTGCGAATCGGCTTCGTCGGCGAGCTCGGCTACGAGCTCCACTGCCCGAGCCCGCTCGCCGAGCACCTCTGGGACACCCTGCTCGAGCACGGCGCCGACCTCGGTGTGAGGCGGTTCGGGCTCGAGGCCCAGCGCATCCTTCGGCTCGAGAAGCAGCACATCATCGTCGGCCAGGACACCGATTCCGAGTCGAACGTGCTCGACGCGAACATGGCCTGGATCGCCAAGTTCGACAAGGACGATTTCGTCGGCAAGTGGGCGCTCGAGCACGCGCGCGACCGCGGCCCGCGCGAGCTGCTCGTCGGGTTCGAGATGACGAATGGCGCGGTGCCGGCCGAGGGCGGACAGATCGTGCGCGAAGGCCGGCCGAGCGGGCGCGTGACGAGCTCGCGCTGGAGCGACCAGCTCGGCCACGCGATCGGACTCGCCTGGGTACCGCCCGAGCTCGCGCAGGAAGACGTGCTGCTCGACATCCGGGTCGACGGCCGACTCGAAACCGCGCGTGTGCGGCTTCGGCCCTTCTACGATCCGGACGGGCAGCAGCTGCGCGCGTGAGCGAGCTGTCGTTCATCTCGCCCGGTGCTGTGCGCGTCGAGGACGGCTACGAGCCTCGCGCCTCCTCACCGCTCCAACGCGCGCTCGCGGGCTCCGCGGGAATCGGCGACCTCTCCCCGCTCGGGAAGCTCGAGGTGCGCAGGGCCGACGTCGGCGCGCTCCCGACCGACGTCGACGTGATCCGCATCACGCCGACACGCGCGCTCGTCATCTGCCCGCCGGAGCGCTGCGCTGAGGTTCGCGGCAGCCTGCCCGGCGTCGTCGTCGACCTGAGCGGCGCGCTCGCCGGAATCGAAGTCCAGGGGGTGAAGCTGATGCGGCGGCTGACCGACCTCGACCTCGCCGCATTGCCGTCGGCGGGAAAGGTCGCCGGTGTCCAGGCCGTCGTGACGCGCTCAGGTGACAGCTTCCGGATCTTCTTCGCGCAGGAATACGGCGACTCGGTCGTCGAGTTCGTACGGGACGTGCAGGACGGCCTCGCATGAAGGACGTCTTCCGGGTCCGCCGGATGTGGCGTCCGCGGGGCGAGCTCGGGCGCCGCTACGACGTCGTGATCATCGGGGGCGGCTCGCACGGCCTCGCGACTGCCTACTACCTCGTCAAGAACCATGGCGTAAGGAGCGTCGCCGTGCTCGAGCAGAGCTACATCGGCTCGGGCGCTGCCGGCCGCAACACGACGATCATCCGCTCGAACTATCGGACGCCCGAGGGCGCCGCCTTCTACAAGCGGAGCGTCGAGCTCTACGAAGGGCTCGGAGCCGACCTCGACTTCAACCTGCTCTTCTCTCAGCAGGGCCACTTGACGCTCGCGCATTCGGAGCGGGCGATGGTGACGATGAACGAGCGCGCCGAGGTAAATCAGCTCCTCGGTATCGACAGCCGCCTGATCGGCACGGACGAGATCGCGAAGCTCTGTCCGGAACTCGATCTCTCCGACCATCCCACCTGGCCGGTGCTGGGCGCGCTCTACCACCCGCCGGGCGGGATCATCCGACACGACGCGGTCGTATGGGGCCTTGCGCGCGGAGCCGACCGCGGCGGCGTCGAGATCCATCCCTACACCGAGGTGACGGGGATCGAGCAGCAGAACGGACGCGTCACCGGTGTCCGGACGACGCGCGGCCGCATCGAGTGCGACACCGTCATCAGCGCGACCGCCGGCTGGTCGACGCTGGTCTGCGATCTCGCCTCGGTCCGGCTGCCGATCACGACCCACATCCTCCAGGCCTTCGTCACCGAGCCGGTCAAGCCGTTTCTCGACGTCGTGATCGTCTCGTCGCAGATGCACGTCTACGTCTCGCAGACCGACCGCGGCGAGTTCCTGATCGGCGCCGAGATCGAGCCGTACACGACCTACCGCGGGACGGGCACGTTCACGTTCCTCGAGTACTCGGCGCGCCACGTGCTCGAGCTCTTCCCGCAGCTCGAGCAAGTCAACGTCCTACGCTCGTGGACGGGCCTCTGCGATCTCAGTCCCGACTACAGCCCGATCCTCGGCAGGACCGAGGTGGAGGGCTTCCACGTCTCCGCCGGGTGGGGCACGTACGGGTTCAAGGCGGCCCCTGTCGTCGGCACGACCCTCGCCGAGCTCATCGCCACCGGCAAGACGCCCGACCTGATCGCGCCGTTCGCCCTCGAGCGGTTCTACACGGACTCGCTCGTCTCCGAGCTCGCGGCCGCGGCCGTGTCGCACTGAGCTCACGCAAGCCGGGTGCGGATCGCCTGTGCGGCGGCAAGGCCGGTGCCGATCGCTGTCTCGGTGTACAGGGTGCCCAGGTAGTCGCCGGCGAGGAAGACGTTTTCGAGGGGCCGCTCGAGCGCCGGCTGAATGCGGTGCCGTCCAGGTGATGGATACGGGAGGCCCTGTTCCCAGCGCTGCACGACGACCTCGCGGACGATCCCGCGAGCCTCCGGGAAGAGGTCGTGGAGATCGTCGACGAACGCGCTCGCGATCTGCTCGTCGCCGAGCTCGAGCAGGCGCTCGCCCAGCCGCGCTCCCGCATACACCATGAGCGTCCCGCCGGGCTCCCGCCGCAGCTCGCGCGCCCGGAGGACGTTGGCGGTGTTGAAGAGCATGTTGAACGACCGCTTCGGTGTGGCGATCGCGTAGACGCCGTCCCAGGGCATCGACGAGGTCTCGGCGGTCAGGATCGCCGCGGCCGCGTACGGCCCGTAGGTGATCTTTCCGAGTGCCTGCTCCGTCTCGTCGGGCAGCAACTCGCGCAGGATCTTCCGGGTCGCGTACGCCGGGGTGGCGACGACGGCGCAGCGTGCGTGCACCGTGCAGCTGCGCCCGTGATCGAGGTATCGGACGCGGACGCCGTCGCCGTCCCTCACCACCTCTTCGACCCGGCTTGACGTTCTGACCCGCTCACCGAGGGCGGAGGCGATCGCCCCGGTCAGGGTGCTCGGGCCGCCGAGGATGTTTCGCGAGAGCCCGTCGGCTCGGTTCCAGACGAGGTGGAAGTACCCGATTCCATAGCCGGCGGCGACGCCCTCCGGCTCGCCCGAGGAGCGCTGGATCGTCGGGCGGAAGAGGGCGTCGACCTCCGGCGGCAGCGGGCCGAGGAAGTCGGCGAAGGAGCGGTCGCCGAGGAAGGCAAGCGTCCGCGCTCGCCGCTCCTCCTCGGGCTCACCCGGACGCGGCCGTGCGATGCGGCCGTAACGCGCGACGTACAGGCGCAGGCGGAGTCCGACCCGGAGAAGTGCAAGCCGATCGGGAAGGGAGAGTGGCAGCCGGAACGGGTAAGTCTCGACGCGGCCGCTCGCGAGCAGGGTGCCGTTCAGCGAGACCGCGGTGAGGATGCCCGGGACTGTCATCGCCTCGACGCCCGTCTCGTCGATCAGCCTGCCGGTCGTCGAGTCGGCACCGCCGAAAACGTGGGCGCCGAAGTTCAACCAATAGCGCCCGCGAGCTTCGGAGCGGATGCGCCCGCCGACGCGGTCGGCGGCCTCAAGCACGAGCACGTCGCGATCCCGCAGCGCCCAGGCGGCGGCGAGACCTGCGATCCCGCCGCCGACCACGACGACCTCGTGGTGCTCGGACGCGGTCGGCTCGCGTTCGGGCAACGCGGTCAGTCGCCGAGCTCCGTGCGACGCCGGCTCACGAAGTCTGCGAGCTCCGAGCGGATCTCGTCGTCGAGCGGCGGCTGCTCGTATGCCTCAAGCTGCGCGCGCCAGATCTCGCTTGCCCGCGCCGTCGCGTCTCGCGCCCCGAGGCGCTTCCAGCGCTCGAAGTTTTCGGTCGAGGAGAGCAAAGGGCGGTAGAAGCAGTCGCGGAAGCGCTCGAGCGTGTGGGCCGCCCCGAGGAAGTGACCGCCGTGGCGCACCTCGTCGTGCGCCGAGAATGCAAGCGTCTCGTCGCTGATGTCGAGCGGCTTGAAGACCTCGTGCATCTCGCGCAGCAGTTCGATGTCGACGATGAACTTCTCGAAGCACGAAACGAGCCCAGACTCGAGCCAGCCCGCCGCGTGCATGACGAGATTCGCTCCGGCGAGGAACGTCGGCAGCATCGTCATCATCGATTCGTAAGCCGCCTGCGCGTCGACGGTCTGGCTCGACGTAAGGGCTCCCCCTCCACTGCGCCACGGGATCCCGTAGCGGCGCGCGATCTGACCGCCGCAGAGGAGCCCGATCGCCGACTCGGGCGAGCCGAGGCTCGGTGAGCCTGACTGCATGTCGGTGTTCGACAGGAACGAGCCGAAGACGACCGGAGCGCCGGGCCGCACGAGCTGGGCGAGCGCCACCCCGGCTAGGGTCTCGGCGATCTGCTGGGCGAGTGTCGCCGCGATGCTGACCGGCGACATCGCCCCCATGAGCAGGAAGGGTGTGATGATCACCGGCTGGTTCGCCCGGTTGTACTCGAGCATCGCCGAGAGCATGCGATCGTCGTAGCGCAGCGGCGAGTTCACGTTGATGATCGAGATGACCGCCGGAGTCTCTTCGATCGCCTCGCGCCCACCGAACAGGATCTCGGTCATCCGGATCGTGTCGACGGCGTTCGGCCCGGAGGTGACCGAGCCCATGTACGGCTTGTCCGAGAGCGTCATCAGCGCGTAGACCATCTCGAGATGGCGCGAGTCGAGCGGCCGGTCATTGGGCTCGCAGATCGTGCCGCCAGAGCAGTCGAGCTCCGGAAACGACTGCGCGAGGCGGACCAGATTCTCGAAGTCGTCCATTGTCGCCTCGCGCCGCTCGACGCCGATGCGGATGAACGGGCAGCCGTACACCGGCGCGAACACCATGGCGTCGCCGCCGATCGGAACCGACAACCGGGGGTTGCGCGCCTGGAGCTCGAAACTGCGCGGCGCCAGCCCCACCTGCTCGAGCACAAACTCGGGATCGAGCTTCACAACCTGCTCCTCGACCTGCTGGCCTGCTGTGCGGAACTGGGCGATCGCCTCGGGGTGCTGAAACTCGACCCCGATCTCGGAGACGATGCGTCGCCAGCCGCGGTCGAGCGTCTCGAGTGCGTCCTCGGAGAGGATCTCGTACCGCGGCTGCGTATTCAGGATCACCTGGAGGTCATTCTGAGCGATCTCGGGCTCGCGAAGGGGCTCCCGCTCGCGTCGCGTGTCAGGGAGCCTCGGACGCTGGTGCCTGGCGACCGCCCGCTCGATCTCGAAAAACTCGTGGTTCTTCCAGCGAAGCAGTGCGGCGGCCTCGGGAAACTCGGTCGACGTGAAGGCCGATCGTTCCATCAGGTGCTTGCATCACATCGCCTCCGGCGACCTCACTCGGCTGCTCATCTCAATCTCTTCACCAAGCAACTCGGCGGAGACGAGCGAGTGGTGATGCACAGCTCTCGATGAAGGCCTGGCTGTCGGGGTCGCGGTAGCCGACGCGGCGATGGCGGATCCCGAGCTCGGCGAGCCGGGCGCGGAAGCGGCGGGCCGTGAAGGCCGAGCCGTTGTCGGAGCCGAGAGCGTCAGCTCGCCGGCCTGGATCCCGTGCTCGGCGGCCGCTTCTTCGACGAACGCTTGGGAGCGTGGCGGGTCAGCTGCCGGGCCCGCCGCAGCTGCCCGCGCAAAGGAGTGCTACCGGGCAGCCGCGTGGAGCGCGACCCGAGTAAAGACACTCTTCACCTCGGGAACCGGGTAGCCGGCTGCGAGCTCGACGAGTGTGCCGAACGGTGCGCGGCGATTGGCGGGACGTCGCG
Organism: Actinomycetota bacterium; assembly: GCA_030774175.1. The sequence continues at coordinate 216 of JALYLO010000002.1, read as the reverse complement.
GGCTCGCGTGGGTTAGCGCTTCGTGACGGGGCGCCGCGTGCTGTTCTTCGCTGCAGCGGCGGCCGGCTTGATCGCGTCGACGATCTCCGCGCCGCTCACGGCCTTCGCCAGCGAAGATGCGGCCCGCTTCGTGCTCGACTTGTCGTCGAACTGTCCGCTCTGCAACAGCTTCTCGCCGCTCCTGTTCAGCACGACGAAGCGGAACTTCTCGCCGCT
>JALYLO010000001.1 GCA_030774175.1 Actinomycetota bacterium | reverse complement strand
CAACCCGAACCCGCCCGACCCGGCCCCCGACATCGCCGCGATGCTTGCCTCGCGCGGTGACGTGGAGGCGCTGATCGGCCGTTCGGCCCAGCAGCTGATCTCGGCAGCTCAGGCATCGGCCTCGTTCGGCGCCGGCTCGACGGCACTCACCGAGCAGCTTGGTGCGCAGGCGTTTACGAAGGGCGTGCCTCCGCCGCTGCCGACGGCGCTCAGGCAGCTACATGCCGAAGGTGGCACGAAGGCGCTGGCCGCCCACCTCGACGTGCACCACGACCGTGTGTCGACGCTCGACCTCGAGAAGTTCCACGGCCCGTTCATCCGTTGCGTCGATGTCGTCGTGCCGGAATGGATCGAGATCTTCGATGTTCCGGACGTCAGCTTCCTCGTCAAGCAGGACGTCGATGGCGACGGCACCGACGAGACGATCTACGAGGGAGCCTTCGATGTGCCCTGGGGCGGACCGACGCCCTACGTCACGCTCGAGGCCTCGCCGATCGCGGTCGCGCTGCCGTCGCCGTTCTGCGGGCCGGCGGTGCCTTGCGAGTCGCCCGGGATCGAGCGGGTCGGGCTGATGCCCGTCAAGAGCGCGCCGACGTACTTCAACGCAGCGACAGGGTTCGCGACGCGGCCCAACAAGCCGCACCCCGGCGGGCTGTTCGCCAGTCCGGCCTCCTCTCCGTCGACGGCGCCGTTCTTCGGCGAGCTGCAGCTGTACGGCTGTAACCACTTCCCGAACGCCAAGTACTACCGCGTCAAGTGGGCCTATGCACCCGGCAACGGGCTGCCGACGCCGGGCTCTTTCAGTCCGCCGGTGGCCTTCACGAACACGTGGACGCTTGCCCGCTGGGCGCCCGGGTTCCAGCAGCTGAACGTCGCGCCGGACTCGAGCGGCTGGTACGACATCCTCCCGGACGCCGACGGCTGGCAGCCCGAGCACCTGCTGATGGACTGGGTGACAGGCGGCGACGGTGTCTACGAGATCACCGTCGAGCTCGGCAACGCCGCCAAGTCGGTGATCGACACGGTCGGGCCCCTGCTGCTCGTGGTCGACAACAACGCGCCGACCGCGTTCTTCACTCCAGGTGTGCTCGGCTGGCGCTACGGCAACTCGGGGCCGTTCACGCCGCTGCCGCTCTCGTGCCCGTTGATCCAGCGCACGTCGAGCTCGGAGATCGAGATCCAGGTGGGTGCGACAGTCACGTCCACACACCTGCGCTCGGTGCGGCTGACGGCGGGAGGCTGCGGTGGCGCAACGCCGACGCCGACCGGCGCACCGGCGACCACCGAGCACTGGCACACCGGCCCGCTCGACAACTCGTGGAGCACGGTCGCGGTCTACTCGGTGCCGGCTGACGCACCGGCCGGGTGTTACACGTTCTCAATCGGGGCCGACAGCCGCGCCTTCAACCCGGCCGGCTGGGACGGAGGCTTCGCGGCCGACTGGAACTACAACAGCCCCTGGTCGCCGAGCACCTCTCCGTACATCTCGATCGCGATTGTCGGGCCGTAACGCCCGCGCAAGCGGGGCGGCATCAGGGGATGGCCGGGGAGGATCCTGCGGGGACCGCCCCGGCCACCGCCGCGTGGTCGCCATGTGCAAGGTCACTCACAGGCTAAGTCGGGTGTGGCCGTCGGCCTGCGCGAAAAAGACCCGCACCCCGTGTGCTCCGAGCAGCGAAACGGTCACCTGCGCGAGTGTTCAGGGACTGTCCGCGGACGCTTCGCGCCAGTCATCTGTCGCGCCGAGGGTGGTTGAACTGGAACGTCAGGGTCGGGTTGCCGCTCGGCAGGTGTCCGGGGACGAACCGGCGGAGCTTGTCGGGGTCCGCGCGGGGGTCGAGGAGGGCGTCGCGGACGAAGGCGAGCAGGTCCTGGAACTCCGCTGGGGTTAGCTCGATCGGTGTTCGGAGGCGCGGGTCGAGCGCAGCGAGAAGTGGCCCCGTGGGTGCGATCGGCCCGGCTAGATCGGGCGGGAGGTCTTGGTTTGCCGGGTTGTAGGCAAGCAGCGACGCTGCCGCGTCGAGGTGGTGGCGGATCGCTTCGGCGAGCGTAGCGAACGCGCCGTCGTGCATGAATGCCGCCTCGACTGCGACGTTCCGAAGCGACGGTGTCCGGAACCGGTAGCGGTCGAAGGGGCTGGCGGTTGCGTCTTCGCGGCCGAAGTCCTGGTTCGCGTCGGGCCCGTCGAACTGGTTGTTGGTGTTCTCGGGGACAAGCTGCGGGACTGCGATCGCGTGTTCGTGGAAGTCGGTGAACATCTCGTTGGAGGCGCCGGAGACCGCGTGGCACTCGACACAGCCTGCTTTGCCAAGGAAAAGCAGCGCGCCACGCTTCTCCGACTCGGTGAGCGCTCCGCTGTCGCCGCGCGCGTAGCGATCGATCGGCGCGTCCGCAAACGTCAGCGAGAACTCGAACTCGGCGATCGCGCGCGCGAACATCTCGTACTCGATCGGAGCGCCGCCGCGGACAGAAGCAAAGATCTCGCCGAACAGCCGCCGATACGCCGGCACCCGATCCAGACGGCGCACGACTTCGGCCCGGATCGCGTCGTTGTCGCCGGCGAACGCGAACCCGGCGACCTCGGTGCGCTCGGTCGGGGGAATGAAGGCCTGCGCAACGAGCAGGTGCGGCTCGGCCGAGAGACCCTCTCCCTCAGGCGGCGGGAAGAGAAAGCCGGCGCTGTTGTCGAACGCGTCGCCGGAAAGCGAGCGAAAGCGCGAGTTCCACATCAACGCGGGAAAAAACGCGCTGTTGAGCACCATCGGCGCGCGCCGCATGTTCCGCGGACCGGCTCGCTCGGGCCCGACGATCCCGTTACTGTCGATCCCGATCGCGATCGGCTGACTGTCGCCGAAACCGTTCGTCGGAGAATGGCAGCCGGCACAGGTGTTGTCGTCGTTCAGGCCGGTGACCGTGTCGAACCAGAGCAGACGCCCGACGTTCGCGAGGCGCGGGTCTGGCGGCCGCCCCAGACGCGCTGCCAGCGTCGACTCGATCCGGCCGCTGAAGCCGAGCTCGCGCAGCTGGCTGCCGAGCCGCGCGTCGAGCGGGTCGCCGCCGCCGAACAGCGCCTGCGGCGCAACCAGCAGCAGCCCAGCAAACATCGCAGCCCCCATCGCTCCGACCCTGGCACCGTACCGAGCAAACCGGCTCATTCATCAACCTCCGCCGGCGACCGGGGCTGAAAGCGTCGAAGCTACGCTACCGCCACGCACGCCGAGCATGCGAACTCGGTCTACAACGGATCGCAGTGGGCGACGACAGGGCCAGTCGCGAAGTCGATCGGATCTCCGCTTGCGTGCCGAACGTTCCAGCTGAAGAAAACCGAGAAATCGGTCGTCAGCTCAGCCACGAAACCGTT